>NZ_JAFHAP010000006.1 GCF_016938855.1 Polycladomyces zharkentensis
AATCGGAGACGGATTCGGGTGTGAGATGTTTGGAGACAATGGTCTGCGGTGCGATTTTGGCAGTGTCGACGGATTGTTCGGCGAGGTGCTCCCGAGAGACGGCCCCGTTTTGGATATGATGTGACTGGATGGTATTGGGAGCGAGATGGCGCGTATGGACAGCTTGATCCTGGATGTGGGAATCGGAGACGGATTCGGGTGTGAGATGTTCGGAAACGATGGCCTTCGATGCGATTTTGCCAGAAATAACTGCACCGTCAGCCAATTTGTTGCTGTTGACGGCATAATCGATCAGTTTGTCAGTGGAGATGGATTCCGGGGACAACTTGGATGTAGTGATTGAATGATCCGCAATTTTTCCTCCGGTGACGGCATTTTCGGCAAGATGTTGTTCCTGCACGATCCCTTCCTGAAGATGGTCGGACTCAATCGATCGACGGTGAAGGTGTTTCGAATGAATGCTTTCTTTTTGAATGTGGTGACTTTGTATGGTTTGATCGTCCACCATATCGGACTGAATCGAACGAGGTGCGATTTTGGATTGGGTTACAGCGTTGTCGGCCAAATGATAATCGTGAATGGCACCTGGCTGCACATGTTCGTTGGAGACGGTTTTCCGTTGCAGGTGCTCTGTGGCAATCGAACCAGGAGCGATTTTAGATTGGGTGACGGCATGCTCCGACAGGTGGAACTCGGTAATGACGTTTTCGGCCAGATGTTTACTGATGATTGCTTGTTCAATAATCGCTTCACTGTGAACAGCTTCAGGTGCGATTTTGGAAGCTGTCACGGAACCATTGGCCAGTTTGGAGGTTGTAACGGATTGATCCGCCAGTTTGGCGTTGGTGATGGATTCGTTGGCCAGCTGTCGAGACTCGATGGAGCCGCTTTTGATTTTGTTTCCGGTAATGGCCTCATCCGCAAGATGGTCGGCTTCCACATGGCCCTTGACCAAGTGCTTGGAAGTGATCGATTTTTCTTTCAGTTTTCTGCCATCAATACTGCGATCAACCAACTTATCTCCCGAGACGCTGTTTTCCTTCAAGTGATCGGATTGAATCGCTTCCCTTCGTATTTTGTCGCTGGTAATGGTATCCGCCGCAATGTGGAACCCCCGAATTGCACCGGGTGCAATTTTCGGACCGGTAACAGCACCGTTGGCGATCTTGGCCGTGTTGACCGCACCGTCCGCTAAATGATCTTCGTTGACGGACTGATTTTGCAGTTTGGATTCGTCAATCGCGCGCCGGGCAATTTTTTCCGCGGTGACCGCACCGTCGGTAATGTCATCCGTGTAGATAAAGGCTTTGGACGATTGGGAATGGACGCGTTGTTTTTTTAGTTGTTGGGCGGTTTGTTTTGCTGCGGGTCCGCCGCTTTTGGGAGCGGGGGGGTCATCGTCGAAAAACGGTGACTCTATCGGCTTTTTGACCATTTCCTTTGCTCTCAGTATTTCTTCCTGTTCTTTTTTTATGATCTCCTCCAACACCTGTTCGTCAGCCAGTTCACTAAAGTCGCTCGATGGAAAAATCGGTTCCCTTTCCAACAAACGAGGCTGGATTTTTTTGTTGGAGAGGCTATTGGATTTCTTTTTCCTCATTCGTCTCTCCATCCTTTCGCATATTGAGTCAGTCATCTATAGGTATATTCATCAGGTACAAATGTGGAAACCATTGAACCTAAAAATGGGTGGTAACAAATGGTTTGGATTGAAGATATAGGATTAAAATTGAATGATTATACAAATATTTTCTTTCATTAGGTATGAATGGAGTATATTACATAAACCTGGTGTAGCGATTTATGTTACCATAGACAAGGATTTTAGGGATATCCTGAAATCTGTAAAAAATGGGAGACGGAGAAAAGGGGGATGTCATGCGTTTTCAACAAGTGTTGAAAAAGTCGTTGCTGTTGATGACTGTATCGTTGATGACGGTAATGGCACTGCCCGCAGGGATTGGTCATGCCACACCGCAACAAACTGCGGTGACGCCGTCCAACGCCAATGCATACAGCATGGTTCAAAAAATATTCCGCCAATATGGAATCAACCGAACATACGCAGAAAATCGCCAGCAACAGACGGTTGCCGATCGCCAAACCAATCAGCAAACGCAAACCGTTCCACAAAACAACAACTCAGCTCAAGCGAATCAAACCGAGTCAAGTGCTTCCCTGGCTGACCGGATTATCCAAACCGGGGAAAAATACCTGGGGACTCCCTACAAATATGGAGCGCCGTCCGGTCAAAAGCGATACTTTGACTGCTCGTTGTTCGTACAAACGGTTTTCAAAGAGAATGGCATCAATCTCCCCCGTTCTTCCCGTGAGCAAGCGCGGGTAGGTACGTTTGTGCCTCGGGGACAACTGCAAAAAGGAGATCTGGTATTCTTTAAGGCCGGGCGTTCGGACGGACAGATCGGTCACGTGGGAATCTACGCCGGCAACAACAAAATACTGCATACGTACGGACCGGGCGGGGTGCGTTACGACAGTATGAGCACCCCTTGGTTGGACAAGACGTATGTCACGGCCCGCCGCGTGATCCGATAAGACACGGACAAGCCCTTTGTTCCTGATGAACAAAGGGCTTTTGCTTTGGACCGCGTTTCGCCGAAATGGGATTCAGTCTGTTACTTCCGAAGGGTCCCAATTGCCGCCTGCCAGCCACAAGGTTGGTTTGCCCGTGGGGCCGCGGAACAGACGAAACGCCACCAACCCGGAGGAGAAGCACAATTTGAGGCTGGGGGTGTTATCGCAGGCAACGCGGGTATATACTTTTCCCAGTTCGTCCAATGCATGCCCGAGCAGGGTTTCCCCGATCCCCTTTTTTCGAAAGGCGGGATGTACGGCGATAATCGATTCGTCCAGCCCGTAGCGCCCAAAGACGATGATGCCGACAATCCGTTTTTTTTCAAAGGCGATGGAGGCCAGTGTGCCTTCCGGATATTGTTCGTCAGATAGTTGTTGAAGCCAGCGAAGTGCTTTGTGCGTGATTCGGTTTTCGCCATATTTCCGAAAAAAAGAGAGGATTTTGAGGCGGTATTGAGATAATTGCCGGGGAGTAAGCATTTGTACATGCACGGTGGTCATGCCTCCTTGCTTTGCTTGAATCCGCTGAGATAAAGACAGTAATGGATCAACCGGGCCAACGACAGGTGCCGAATGTCCGGTTCGTCGAATTTCATCGGCTTGGCATTGGCTTCAAAAAACCATAACCGCCCGTTTTGTTCGATGCCCAGATCCATCGACATTTCTCCCAGGTTGTATCGTCTTTCCGCCTCGATGTGGCGTGCGATCTTGAGTGCTGTCTGCTCGATCGTCTCCCGGATCTCAGTTTGGTGATCCCGAAACACTTCCTGCAATACTTCGGAAGCGGGTGCGATGGACCCGCCCATGGGAACATGTGTGGAAATGGCGTCCCGGCCGGCAACGCGAATGCCCAGGCCGGTGAATTGCCAACATCCCGTTCCGTCTTTTTGCAACAACAGTCGCAGATCAAAGGGTCGGTTGCGGTAAGTGGCCAGGGGGATGCCCTGTTGCAGGATGTATTTTCGTTGATTCGTCAGGGTTTTCAGCAATCGCCACAACGAGTTGAAATCAGTCCTGTGGTATCGTTTCTTGCCGTTTTGCGATTGATGGATCACTTCATACCTGTTTGGCTCGCGAATGATGCGGATCATATCCAACCCCGCCTTGCCGTCGACAGGTTTTAAAAACAGAATGGGATGGCGCTGGAATAATTGGCGGCATTCGTTTTCTTTGTCCCATTGGACCGTTTCGGGCAGATAGGGTTGAGTCTCTTTGGAGTTCACCAGATATTCGTACAGCATCCATTTATCGAAGAAACCGGGGTTAAACAGCCGAATCCCTGGCGTCTCCTGGAAGAATCGGATCGCGACCTGCTCTTCATGTCGTTGTTCCAAAATGCGGTTGGGGATGCGGTTATATACAATGTTGGGCATGGGCATGGTAGCTGGAATCCATTGAATTTTCTCCTCATGATCGTCCAACAGGTAACCCTGTACGGTGGGTTCGTGGGGATGGATGCCGCTGGGGGTAACGACGAAAACGGTCACCCCGATTTTGCGACCCATCCGGATAATGTCGATAAAATTACGTTTGTTTCCCCGGAAGTCGCGATTCCCGTCGGAGGTGAGGATGGCGACGAACGGTCCGACTCTGTATTCGTCATCGCTGGTGGGCAACACCCTGGCGGGAGTGTATAGAGTGTT
The DNA here is from genome assembly GCF_016938855.1 of Polycladomyces zharkentensis. Classification (NCBI taxonomy): domain Bacteria; kingdom Bacillati; phylum Bacillota; class Bacilli; order Caryophanales; family Thermoactinomycetaceae; genus Polycladomyces; species Polycladomyces zharkentensis. The sequence continues at coordinate 4,239 of NZ_JAFHAP010000006.1, forward strand.
GCCAACGTTGGTTCTTCTCTGTGCGACGGGAATTCTGGCTTTCCAGCCCGTTCCCAAAACAACCGACAATTGTTTGGGCAACGGTTTCGGCGAGTAGCGCGGATGTGGGATAAACGCGACGGGAGTGGTCGCATTTTGCCATGCCAACCAACCAGCATTCGCTAACGCCACCGATCAACATCCTCTCTACACAAAATTGGCGAGTCTCAAGCTGTATTCCGTGATATACCGGGCCGATTTGCGGCCGGCATCACGCAGGTCGGGGTGGAGAAAAATGTGGCGTCCCGGCTTGGCGTTGACTTCAAACAGCCATACTTGATGATTTCGATCGACGCCGATGTCCAGTCCCAACTCGCCGAGGGGACCGTCAATCTGCTCCTCCAGCACTTGCGCGATGCGGATGGAGGCTTCGTGGATTGCTTCTTTGACATACTGCTCCTCATCGCCGAATATCTTTTGCATCAGCGTGGATGTCGAAAGCAACTGACCACCGGTACGTACATGGGTGGTCACACTGCCGAAACCGGCCACTTTGGTGCCGATGCCAACCACCTGCCATTGACCGGATTTATCTTTGTGCATATGCACACGAAAGTCGACCGGACGGCCTTCATACTTGATCAACCGAATGCCTTGTTGCACCAGATAACGTTCAAAACGGTGCAATTGCTTGCCGAAATAATATTGGATCAGCTTATCCAGCGAATGGAAACGATGCAGGATATTTTTGTCCCCTTCGCGGAATCGGCAGTAATAGCCGCTTGTCGGATGCCGGGTGATGCGAAAGATGCCGAGGCCCAAGCTGCCTCCACTGGGCTTGAGATAGACCATTTGGTGCCGGTTCAGCATCTCCTGAATTTGATTGATGGAAGGGCAGAGGGCGGATTCGGGGATGAATGGAGCCGTTAGCGGGTGATTGTGGAGCAATTCATGGATGGACCATTTGTTGAAAAATCCTTGGTTGAAAACCCGGCAATCGGTCAACGATTTCAACCGGTTCAGGCATTGTTGGACGTGAGGCAGCGATTCGGATTTGCGATTGGGTACACGTTCGTAAATCACGTCGGGGAAAGGAGACGTCAGGCGTTCCCAGTGGTAGTGTCCCGACTTGTCTTTTCGAAGGAACCAACCATTGATAACGCCGCGCTGCCAATCGATCATTTCGGGAGTGAAAACATAAAAGTACGGTTTTTCATCCTGTCCGGCGACGAGGAAGTTGCGAAACAACTGTGTTCGGCTGCCGAATGGTGAAGTGATGGAGCCGGTAAAACCGGTTGTCAGGATGGCGAGGACCGGTCCCAATTTGATGCATCGGTTTTGGAAAGTGACCCGTACCTCGCCAAAGTAAGGTATACTGAGCTGTCGGGCGGTCGCAACCGGAAGATAAATGATCGGTGCACGCCGCCTGATGCTGATCACCCGCGTGATCAGCATTTTGTTTCCCAAGGAGATTTTGACGGATTGCCCGTTGTTGCATCCCCATTTTTCCATCAGCGGTTGTGTGAGGATGACGGCTTCGGTTGGGGCATTGGATAAAGGAAGTATGCGGCAGATAATGGAACTCATAGTGACCCTCCTACTTGCCCGTCCAACAGAGCCCGGGCATATCGCATCGGTAACTCAATGGAACGGCGTCGGATTTCTTTCTCACCGGTCAGCAGGAAAACGCTGCGCCCCGGTTTGGAATTGACCTCCAACAGCCAGACACGGCCCTGGGGATCGACACCGACGTCCAAGCCCACTTCCACCATGCGACCGTGTCGCGACTCGATCCGTATCGGCACTTGCGTAGACAACCATTGCAATTTCTCGAGGATATGTGTACGAAGTTCCGGGGCATAGTGGCGGGAAAAAAACGCTTCGGCCTTAACGGCTTTTCCACCCCCGTGAAGATTGGACGTCAGTGTTTGTGGTTTGCCCACGCGGACAGCCATGCCGGTTTGGACCCAATCTCCTCTTTCTCCTTTTTGCATCAGGATCCGGACGTCGAACGGTCGGCCATCTTTGGTACATAACGGCAGATACGGTTGAACAACATAGCGGGAGCCGTGAGTGAATCGTGATATCCACTGCTCCATTTGAGAGCGATTGGCCAAACGGTGATCAAACGTCTGATTGCTGCGTGTACGACCGCGCACGCGAATCCCGTCTTTTCCGGGGAGGATGGCCGCCACTCCTTGACCGTGACTGCCGCCGTTGGGTTTGATCACCGCGGAACGGTAGCGCCCCAGGATCGTGTATAAATCTTGCATGGTCGTAAGACATCGGGTTTCCGGAAGATGAGGTCGAAGATCGGGATCTTCGGCCAGAAACGTATAGGTTTGCCATTTTCCGCCCAGCGGCCGTCCCAAAAGGCGGATCTGGGGATCGGTGGCAAGTTTGTTGACGTAGGGTTTGTACTCCAGATAGTGACGAGTGTTGGAATAGTAACACCGATCGTAAATCAACATGGGAAGTGGATAACACGCAGCGATCCATTGCCCGCGTCGGACGGAATACCGCCAGGCTGAAACCGAACGCCGCGCCCAGTCGACGTCTTTGGGGCAAAAGACGATTACCCGTATTCCGAGCTTTTGACCTTCCCGCGTCAATTGTTTGAAATAGGCCGTTTCATGAAAAGGCGGGGTTCCGCGCGTCTTACAAACGGTGATCCCCAGTGTGGGCGTTTTGACCTGATCACCGTTCATCGGGATTTCCTCCTGACAGGTTTGGTTTGCGGTGTGCGCTTGATCTTGCGTCGCCCCTCGGCGGCAGAAACCAAACCGCAGAGGTGGCAGGTGTAATCAATCAGCCGCGAGACGGACGGCCGGGTGGTCAAAGTGGGATTCGTCACCGTATCGTCAGTCTTGGACGGTTTGGAATTGATCTCCAGTAACCACAGTTTTCCCTGAATGTCCAACGCCAGGTCGATTCCCAGTTCTGCGTAATGACCGTCGGCCAACCGTTCAAATGTCTGGGCGATCTGTATGGCTTTGGCGCGAAGCTGAGCAAGCGTCGGCTTGTGGGGAACGTGCAGGTTCAGCAACACTTCGCCTGCTTTGTGCAATGTGCCGCCCCGAGCGAGATTGGACACGATGTCCTGATCGTTGGCGACGCGTCCCACTGTGGACGTGACCGCCCATTCTCCGCGAATGTTCTTTTGCACCAACACGCGAAAATCGATTGGACGTCCATCTTTTCTGACCAGTGTCAATCCCTGTTGAATGATGTAGGGAGACCGTCTGATACGTTGTTGCAACCACTTCACCGCTACCGGCACGGACCGCAATGTTTGCGTCAGATTGCGCGTTGCAGACGTGTATTGGCAAGTGATGACTCCACCATGGTTGGTGACGCGAAATATGCCGTTTCCCAGGCTGCCATTGGTCGGTTTCAGGTACAGACAAGGGTATTTCATCAACATGATCCGCAGGATATTGGGAGAAAAAGGATAAGTTTCAGGTAACATGGTCCGAATTTTCGGATCCTGTTTCAATATGTCGTATACTTGTTGTTTGTCAAGAAAGCGCTCGTTGAAAATGGAGATATGATGCAGATTGCGCAGACGCTGGATTTTTTTTTGCAGTTGCGGTTTCGCTTCGATGCGGCGGGAGGTGATCCGGTTGTAAACCACATCGGGCAGTGGAAGCAACGCCTTTTGCCACTGATTTTGCTCGTATATCCATCCCCGAACCGTTTTGTCCTTCAAGAGGATCTCTTCCGGTCGGAGAACGGTCACGACAACACCGCGATTTTTGCCGGCGAGGATGCATTCCTCCAGAAAACGGGTCATGGACCCGAAAGGTTGGTCCATTTCGGTTGCCTGAACATCTTGGTTGATCAGGATGCCGAGGATGGGTCCGAACCGCAACACGCGTCCCTTCGGATCATATCGCGCGTTGGTGGACAATGACTGTGTCAGGTGGAGGTGGTGCGCCAGCGAAGCGCTGATGCGAATCAGAGGGCTTTGGGTTTGGGTCAATGCGACGAGACCTGTTCCGGCGGCCGAACCGAAGGCGGTCCAGATGGTGTAATGCTCCAGATGGAGCTTTTGGGCCAGATGACGGCTGATGACCATGTTCATCTGCGGGGGAAAGTATCGGTTCGGCACGATTTGAATTTGTACGCGATGTTGCCCCATGACGATCCCCTTCCGCTGTATTTGGCTAATGTATCGTATGTAGGCATGTATATGCGGGTGAAAAAAAGGGGCTTGCCTATCAGACAACCTGCACGTGCGGAGAGGGGCTTTGTCTCGTCCGGCAAACACGTTACAATGATAGAGAAGTGACCAGGGTGTGTCCGGTCAATCATCCATAAGGCGCCAACACGTTCGAACCCAGTCGGTTTCCTTTCAGGGCGCAGGTTTGTAAAGCCGGGACAGGTGATGGACCATATTCATCGGACACGCTCAAAACCAGGAAAAGATCGGGAGGGAACATCACAGTGAAAATCCTGTTTCACGGGCACAGCTGTTTTGAGTTGGAACACGGCGACAAACGCGTGATCATCGATCCGTTCTTGACGGGCAATCCCAAAGCGACTGCCAAACCGGAAGACATCCGCGTGGATGCCATTCTGCTGACCCACGGACACGGGGATCATGTCGGCGACGCCCTTCAAATCGCCAAGGAAAACGACGCCACGATCATTGCGCCGTTCGAGTTGGCCACATGGTTGGGATGGCAAGGAGCCAAAGTGCATCCCTTGCACATCGGCGGAGGGAACACGTTTGATTTCGGTCGCGTGAAATTGACGCCGGCATTCCACGGCTCCGGCTTCACCCGTGAAGATACGCAGGAAATCATCTATCTCGGCATGCCAGCCGGACTGATCGTCACCATGGGGGACTTCACCATTTACCATGCGGGAGATACCGGTTTGTTCTCCGACATGAAACTGATCGGTATGCAACATGAAGTGGACGTGGCCATGCTGCCGATCGGCGACAATTTTACGATGGGACCGGAAGATGCATTGTTGGCGGCCGAATGGGTGGGTGCCAAACGCGTGATTCCCATGCATTACAACACCTTCCCGTTGATTGAGCAGGATGCCGACGCTTTCGTGAAACGGTTGGAGACGAAAGGCATCCGGGGCGTCATCCTGCAAAGCGGGGAATCGATCGAACTCACCCGATAAAAAAATGTAAATGCGATGTAACGTGACTGTAATCTACTTCTATTACGATTAAAAACAGGATGAAAACCCCCTTCATTGAGACGGAGCCACACCGTCTCTTTTTTTTTTTGCATGCCTGCCGAGGTTGTACGTACAATGTAACAACGGCGTGCGGGAGGGATGTTTCATGTTGCGGAACAAGCACGGCTTATCGCTGGTGTTGACGTTGGCGATGATGTTGCTGGCGTTTCCCCGTCTGCCGTTTTCCGCCGAGTGGGGATGGGGTACATGGTTTGCTGTGTTGTGGACGTCATTGGCCGTACTCGTTGCGGCGGCAAACGGCTGGATGGCCTGGCGGACGGAGCGGGAGCGCGAGCGGCGGGAAGAATGGGAGCGGAGACAACGATGGCTGGAAGTACAGCGGGCATGGAACCATCGTTTGTCGAGCAGACAGAGGCGGCGTATGGGGTAGGACGAGTTGGTGAAACTTATGCCGGCAAACAACCGATGAATGAAGCTGGAAACCTGCGGAAAATGCCGCGGGATTCATTGTGTTTCAGTTTGAAACGAAAACTGTTACTTGGTAGAGAGTTAAAGGAGAGTCGAGACTCTCCTTATTCTTTTTTGGACTGTATTTGATTTGGTGTATAATGTTATATAACAGGATCAACAATTCGGGGAAAGAAGGGATGCGCATGCCCACCAAACATGAACAAATTTTACAATATATTGAGCAATTGGAGGTCGGCCACAAAATCTCCGTTCGTCAGATCGCCCAGACGCTGGGTGTCAGCGAGGGGACGGCGTATCGGGCAATCAAGGACGCCGAGGTTCAAGGGCTGGTCAACACGATCGAACGGGTCGGCACGGTACGGATCGAGAAAAAGCAACGTTCGGATATCGAGCGGCTCACGTTCGCGGAAGTGGTCAATATCGTCGACGGTCAAGTGTTGGGCGGTCGGGGCGGATTGCACAAAACCCTGAACCGGTTTGTGATCGGTGCGATGAAACTGGAGGCGATGATGCGGTATGTGGAACCGGGCAACCTGTTGATCGTAGGCAACCGGGACAATGTGCATCGCATTTCCCTTCAGCGCGGCGCGGCAGTACTGATCACGGGCGGGTTCGATACGACGGAGGAAGTGAAGGCGCTGGCCGACGAGCTGGAGTTGCCCGTCATCTCCTGCAGTTATGATACGTTCACCGTGGCGTCGATGATCAACCGTGCGATTGACGATCGATTGATCAAAAAGGAAATCCTTTTGGTGGAAGATATGTTGTCCCCGGAGCGCAAGCCAGTCGCTCTGCATGTGAACGATCAAGTGGCACGGTTCCATGAGAAGGTGCAGCAGACGGGACACAGCCGTTATCCTGTAGTGGACGACGGCAACAGGGTGGTCGGTATGGTGACCACCAAGGATGTGATGGGGCACAATCCGGAAGAGCGTCTGGAGAAGGTTATGACCAAACAGCCCATCACCGTGACGCCAAAAACCTCGTTGGCATCAGCCGCCCATGAGATGGTGTGGGAAGGGATCGAACTGTTGCCCGTGGTGAACGAACAGCGCAAGCTGTTGGGCGTGATCAGTCGCCAGGACGTGATCAAATCGCTGCAATACATGTCGAAACAGCCGCAGGTGGGGGAAACGATCCATGATCTGATCTTCCAGGGGTTCAGCGAAGTGCGGGACAAAAATGGCCAGGTCGCGTTTCGGGGCGTGGTGACGCCGCAGATGACAGATTCACTGGGGACGCTCAGCACCGGGGTGTTGACCGCCCTGATCACGGAGGCGGCCAATCGCGTCCTGCGTCGTCAGCGGCGCAGTGACCTGGTGTCGGAAACCCTGACGATCTATCTGTTGAAGCCGGTACAGTTGGAGAGCGAAATCGTGCTCGTCCCGCGTATAATGGAGATGGGACGCAAGTTCGCCAAAGTGGATATGGAAGTCTACCACGAGGAGCAGTTGGTTTCCAAAGCGTTGGTGTCGGCGCAGGTGTTTGAACGGTGATGAATCAATGTCATGGGAGCCGGAATCCGGACTTGTTCAGCAGTCAGGTGTATGGAAAGCGGCTCCCGTTTTCAACTTTGCCCCCAACACATTTTTGCTGTCGGATGTGAGCGAAAGAATCAAAGACACGCCGGAACAATGCCCCTCTGAAGTTGAAGCGATCTGTATTTCCGCCGAGTCCATTCCATTCTTCTCTTCTTTTTCCATGTTCTTCGCGATGGCCTCCAAATGCGTTTCGAACCTTTTACACCATCCAGACGATGAACCAGATGAGGGTGATGGGAATGCCGATGAAGAGTAGCAAACTGATCAACTGAAAAATCGAGGTGATGATCTCGAAGCCCATTGAACTTACCTGCGCCTTATGTTCATAAACCTTCTCAAGAAAATACCATTGAGCCAGCCCGTCAAACATGGGAGTTGCATCTCCTCTCTTTTCTTTTTTCTGAGGTGTCCCATCACTCCGGATAAAAAATCACCTTGACCAAGGAATAGTCTGACATTATCTGGAAAAATAATAAAAAATTTCGGTTTATCCATCATCCAAAGATATGAAAATTAATTCTTTTTCAACAGGAGTGAACAACCAGTGGACAAAGTGATTCGCTATTACCAGTCATTTGATGAGTGGGGACGTCTCGATCGGGAACCTCTTGAGTTTCACATCAATTGGCATTATATCAAACGATACCTTCCACCAGGCAGATGCATATTGGACAATGGAGCCGGCCCTGGGAAATACTCAATGGCATTGGCCCAACACGGATATCGTGTGACCTTGACGGATATCACACCTCGGCTGGTGGACATCGCCAGAAAAAAAGCGGCTGAGCTCGGGTTGATGGATCAATTCGACGGTTTTTTCGTGGCAGATGCCAGAGATCTGAAACAATGGAAAGAGGGACAATTTGACGCCGTTTTGATGATGGGGCCATTGTATCACCTGCAGGCAGAAGAGGAGCGGATCGCAGCGGTGAAGGAGTTATACCGCGTTACCAAAAAAGGTGGGATGGTATTTGTCGCATTCATGTCCAGAGTAAGGCATGTGCTCCAATCGCTGTTGGCACCGCAGCAATGGAAGCCCCACGATCAGATGGACACGATCCGTCAATTTATGAAGACAGGCATTTTTGATCACCATGACGAAGGACGATTTACAGGCGCATATTATTTTCCCATCGATGAGATCCAACCGTTTATGGAGAGCCATGGATTTGAGACCTTGCGCTTGATCGGTTCAACCAATCTTGGGGCTGTTTTTACGTCTGAGCAGTGGGAATATTAGCGGAATCGCGGGGAGAAAGAATTTGAAAAGCTGCTGGATTTACTGATTGAACTGGCAACAGACCCCTACCTACTCGGCGTATCGTCCCACTTATTATATATTGGCAGGAAATAAGCCGCTACCAGCGGCTGCATTCACTCATATCGACGTCCTTTTTGCGGCTCGAACCCGTCGAATGCCATCCAACAAGCAACTTACGCCCAATGCCAGTTTCAGCCACGGATGAGCGTCGTTGGTAACCCCCTCAATCAGAGACATGGAAAGAAAAAGCATGCCGATATAGACGAAAAATTGTCCCTGGGTCATCTGTTGTCGTCTCCTTCCGCCCGGCGGAACTTGAAATAGAGCCGGATCAGCAGGACAAAAGAGATGACAGAGACGAGGATGCCGACCAACAGGAGCAAACTGCTCAAGATCATCCCTCCAAAAAAAGAAAAAAGGCTGGTCAAAAACCGTTCGTTATTCACGGGCGGGATCAGTTTCGTTGTTAATGTCAGGGTCGCTGCCGTTTTGGGTTGCCTTTTCCGCAGTTTCGCTTTCCCGATCCAACAGCGTGCGAAAATGGCGGTAATGTTTGATCCCGTAATACAAGTTGATCAAGCCGATCAACAGGATCAATGTGTTCAACAAGGTACGCAACCATGCACCGCCCGGAGTGGCAAAGTGCATGCCGGCGATGGCGAGAAACATGACTCCCATACTGATGTTCATTTTGGCTTGGTGAAAGCCGCGGCGGTTTCCTTCAGAACGGCGGGCAGCCATGTTGTAGATGAAGACGAGAATCGCTGTCACAATGATGATGGCGACGAAGAACGACAAAAGCGTTTTCATGACATCCTCCTACAGACAACAAGGATAGGTATACAATAGAAAGCCGCCACCGTGACGGGTGGAGGCGAAACTTGTGGAAGTGCTGTCAACCTTCCTGTTTTTCAGGGATGAACCAGTACCCATGCGGTGTGCGGTCGATATGAACCGGAATGTCCAGGTTGGCCAATTCCTTTTCGATCCACTGGGCCACTTCTTCCGTTTCCGCATATGCGGAATAGCCCTTTTTGATCTTTTCCAATTTGGCTTTGGCCAAGTGTTTGCGACTGATGATCATGGTGGTTCCCCCTTTCCTTCTAGTATCATCATACCGTGAACTACATCGCCATTGAAATGGCGAGCTTCTCGCTTCATCTGGTGCAGTGCCCTGCATCCATCCACGAAGGCACGTCCAATGCCTGGTTTGGTTTCGTTTACCGAGTTTTCACTCGGATATCGTTTTCAGTGTTTCCGCACTCATCAGTATTATATTGTTGCTCCAAGCATCCCCGCAAGGGGGATACCGAGCAACGCTCGCTTTCATCTGCCCCAAGAAATGGGGAGGATTCTCACTCGCTAATCCTAAAATGAAAAGATTTGCGACACGTTTTGTCAACCGGTCACAGCATTGTCAGACCTGGGTTCCTCACTGTTTTTGGTTCCGATGACAGCGAACACGCGATGGGGGATCATAAGCGGGTCAGGGTAGGAAGCCGATAATATCCTTTGCAACTCAGCATCAAAGGAGACGACTTGCTCAGGAGGCAAACTGGCTCCGATACCGGCGCTGGCGCGAATTCTCCCTCTCCAGCTTTCATGTGTGTACGGCACGTTTACATCGAACGAGAACGATTCCATGTCTTGAAATCCGGCTTCCGACAAGTCCGTCAACCATTGAGGGTAAATACCCGTCCCGCCGCCTCCTTTCCATTCCGGATTGTATTGCAGAATCAGCTGTTCGGTGACGGACACCACACTTCCGGGAAGTGGCAGCCAGTCGAAGTGAACAATCGCGATTTTTCCGCGGGGTTGGAGTACCCGGTACACTTCCCGGGCGGCTTGATCCCTTTCAAACCAATGCCAGCATTGACCGGCTGTCACGACATGAAAGGAACGGTCCGGAAATGGAAGTTTTTCCGCCCTCCCCTGAACATAACGGATGGTGATATGCTGTTCCCGGTCCAATTGCTCAGCGGCGGTTAACATTTCGGCGGATGGATCCATGCCTGTCACTTTTGCTCCTTGTTTGGCCAGGGGCCGGGCCAGGTATCCCGTGCCTGTGCCGATATCCAGGATGGTTTGTCCAATGTGTCCGATTCCGTAGTCTTTCAGGCGGGAAAACAACGTTTCCGGATAACCTGCCCGATATTTTACGTAATCGTGAGAGGTCTTGCCGAAATCCACTTTCATGTCGGTCATCCCTTTTATCCTATGTTGTATAAACAAACTGTGGAATAGCACGATATCCCGTATTCAAGTTTATCGCTCTTGCGATTTAGCAATATTTTCGGAAGCTTCCGTTTGCGATTTCACGCCTCGACGATGATTCCGCTTGTATGTTGATTTTGATCATACAAAATCACATGTTTTTCCATATTTCAGTATACCGCTTCCAGGGAAGACGGGCAAGTTATCCGATATTTGAAAAGGAACGAATGGGGGGAGATGCCGAAACTGTGATAGAAGAAATTGCAGGGAGGCAAGAGGATGAAAAAGTTTGCCTGCAGAATATCGGGTGCGTTACTGATGGTTCTTGGTGTGCTTTGCTTATGGAAGTTTGTTGAGTTGATCAACACACCTGTTCATGTCGGGGTGGAATTGCATTTTTACGGGTTTGAGATCGATAAAACGGTTCCTGAAGGAGATATCCCCATGTATGCAACCAGCTTTTTGGCAATGGGAGCGCTTTTTTCGACTGTCGGCGGGTTGCTGTTGAAAAAGGAACCCGATCCTGATCCGTGAGTGAGGAAGAACGGGTCAGAACTTCTCAGCTTATTGGATGCACGGAAAAAATCTGTTGTGTTGAAGAGGGCTGCTCATGCAGAAACAGGTTGATCACTTGGATAAATGAACAAGGATACCACACCGACAGGATCATGGTTTTGGACTCGCTTGAGGCCATTTTGTCCCATGTCGAAGCTGGGATCGGGAGAAAAAAATAACGTCCACAGGATGTGGACAAAACGGTCAGATGTACTCTCCCTATGACACATTATTCATCCGGGGGAACATCCTGCGCATCAATCCAGACTTTGAGATCGGAATCCACCAGGGTCACATATTTGACGCGAAGTTGCACCGCACTCGCTTTGGGATCGGGCAAACGGATCGTTCTGCCCTGCAGGACGGAGTCCAGCAAATCCGGGTTGCGTCCCAACCACTCGATCGATTTGCCCACGAACGGTTGCAATAATTTCTCCACTTCGGCTTTGATCGTTTCCTGCCCGAAACGTTGCGGGGTCAACACTTCCACCTGAATTTTGCGAATCTTGCCGGCGGCTTCCCTGCGCTTGGATTCTTCGTGCGTGAGCCGGTCCAGTTCCGTTTTGAGACGCAAGATTTCCTTCTGCTTTTGGTTGTTGGCATAGTACATGGCATCCCGTTCCAGATAAAAACTGTCCAATTTTTCTCCCAGATAGACCAGCATACCGGCGGCACCGATCAGGATACCGAGGATGAACACGACCCAGATGCGGGGATGGGGGCGGAATCGACCGTACATGTGGCGTCTCATCATCCGTTCCCCTGGATGAGCCAGCGGATCAGGACCGTGCCGACATGGGCGCCGAAAAACGCACTGAAAATGAACACCATCTGTTGAATCACCTGGTTCAATTTTCCTTCGAGAATGTGGACCTCAAATGTGCGGATGGCATCAAACGTGCCTCCGATCGCGGCCACCATCGCCCAGATTTTGAGTTGCTCCGCCAAGTTGATCATCGTGTCCATCGGCGGCTTTCCGCCGATGACGGCGCCGATACCTCCCAGCAGTACCCCGCCCAGAACGACACCCAAGGCGATGAAAAAATCCAGCACGGTCGTGGATGCGAAATGGCTCATGTCGATCCCGTCCTTTGGTACATGATTTCCCCGTTCCTTTGTCACCACTTATATGAACCAATTCCGGAAAATATGTGGACAAGACCAAACGGACCAACAGGGAGCGAGCAGGAATCGAACCATGATGAAGCGGTCCGACAAGCGCGTGGCCGCTGCCTTTTCCGGCCCGCTTCACCCGCACCCTCCCAAGGAAGCGGGTTATGTCCGTTCCGACCCGGCGCGCAGGATCCGGGTAACGTACGAGTACGCTTCGCTCAGAGGAAATTGCCCGCGCGTTCATCCCCGTGCTTTCCGGGTTTCGCCGGGCCGGGCTTTGACAAGTCACTCGCCCGGGAAAGCATTTGCTCCCTTCACGGATTTACCGGACACGCCCTGGGCTACATGTTCTCCCGCCGTTTGGCGGCACGTTTCGTCCCTGTGCGGGGATTCGTTATAATGAGGGGGAAAAGTCGGAAACCGGCGGGTGGTTCAAATGAATACCTCGTTCGTGCATCTGCACGTACATACCGAATACAGTTTGTTGGACGGTGCCGCCAGGATCGATGCACTGGTTGAGGAAGCCCGGCGGCTCGGTATGCCGGCGTTGGCCATCACGGACCATGGTGCCATGTACGGGGTGGTGCCGTTTTACGAAGCATGCCGGTCTGCGGGAATCAAGCCGATCATCGGGTGCGAATGTTATCTGACGGACGGCGATTTGCATGAACGTCCGTCCCCGCGGGATCACCGGATGTATCACTTGTTGCTGATCGCCAAAAACAACGAAGGCTACCGCAACTTAATGAAACTCTCCACGATCGCCCATCTGGAGGGGTTTCACTACAAACCCCGGATCGACAAACGCGTGCTGCGGGAACTCTCAGGCGGCTTGATCGCCACCAGCTCCTGCCTGGCCGGGGAGATTCCGCAGGCGATTCTTCAGGATCGGTACTCGGATGCGCGACGGTTGGCAAGGGAATATCTGGAGATCTTCGGAGAAGGCCACTTTTTTCTCGAGCTGCAGGATCATCGCATGCCGGAACAGCAAAAGGTGAACCGGTTTTTGATCGAGCTGAGCCGGGAAACGGGTATTCCGCTGATTGCCACCAACGATGTGCACTACCTCAGACAAGAGGACCATGGTGTGCACGACTGTCTGCTCTGCATCGGTACTGGGCGGCGTTTGGCAGATGAGGACCGGATGCGGTTTCCGTCGGATCAGTTTTACCTGAAATCGGCGGAAGAAATGGGCCGTCTGTTTGCCCATGTGCCGGAAGCACTGGCCAACACCGTAAGGATCGCGGAGAAGTGCCATGTGGAGATTCCGCTGGGACAACGGTTATTGCCGCGATTTCCCGTACCGGACGGGGAGACGGCCGCTTCGTATTTGCGGAAGTTGTGCGAACGCGGCTTGCGGGAGAGATACGGAACCCCCACCGCGGAAGCGAAGCGGCGGCTGGACTATGAGTTGTCCGTGATCGAGCGGATGGGGTTCAGCGACTATTTTTTGATCGTATGGGACTTCGTTCGGTTTGCCCGTGAGCAGGGGATCATGACCGGACCCGGGCGCGGATCGGCGGCGGGCAGCCTCGTCTCATACGTGCTGCGGATTACGAATATAGATCCGATTCGGTACGGTCTGTTGTTTGAACGCTTTTTGAACCCCGAGCGGGTTTCGATGCCCGACATTGACATCGACTTCGATTACGAGCGGCGGGATGAAGTGATTGCGTATGTGACGCGCAAATACGGCGCTGATCGTGTCGCCCAGATTATCACCTTTGGTACGATGGCTCCCCGTGCGGCGGTACGGGACGTGGGCCGGGTGATGGGGTTACCGTACGCCGATGTGGATCGGGCGGCGAAACTCATTCCGTCGGCACCGGGCATGACGCTGGAAAAAGCGTTTGCCGCGGAACCGCGGTTGCAACAGCTGTGCGACGACCATCCCCGGATTGCGGAGTTGATGAAGGTTGCGCGGCAGGTGGAAGGGCTTCCCCGTCACGCTTCCACGCACGCCGCCGGAGTGGTGATTGCCGATCAGCCGTTGACGGCACACACACCGTTGCAGGAAGGGCATGATGGAGGCAGGCTGACCCAGTATCCGATGGAAGTACTGGAGAGGATCGGGTTGCTCAAGGCCGATTTTCTGGGATTGCGCAACTTGACGGTGATCGGGCGGGCGATCGAGTTGATCCGGGAGCATCACGGCAAATCAATCGATTTCAGCCGCATGTCGTACGATGATCCCCAAACGTACGCGCTCCTTTCCCGTGGTGAAACGATTGGCGTATTCCAATTGGAGTCGGCGGGGATGCGAAAGGTGCTCCGGGAACTGAAACCTTCTCACTTTGAAGATCTGATCGCCGTATTGGCCTTGTACCGTCCGGGTCCGATGGATCAGATTCCCCGGTTTATCCGTGCCAAGCACGGGTTGGAAAAAGTAAAGTATCCGCACCCCGATCTGGAGCCGATCTTGCGCGATACCTACGGGATTATCGTCTATCAGGAACAGATCATGCAAATCGCCGCCAGGATGGCCGGATTCACTTTGGGGCAGGCCGATCTGCTCCGGCGGGCCGTCTCCAAGAAAAACCGGGCGTTGTTGGACGAACAGCGCACCGCATTTGTAAAGGGATGTGTCGCCAACGGATATGACGAGGAGACAGGCGAAAAAGTGTATGACCTGATCGTCCGATTCGCCGACTACGGATTCAACCGCAGTCACTCCGCCGCTTATGCCGTGCTGGCCTACCAGACGGCGTATCTGAAGGCGCATTATCCGTTGGCGTATATGGCTGCTTTGCTTACAACGGTGATGGGCAGTCACGGGAAGATGGCCGAATACATCGAGGAATGCCGCCGTATGGGCATTGACGTCCGGTTGCCGGATGTAAACCGAAGCGCTGCTGCGTTCTCGGTGGAAGACGGTGCGATCCGCTTCGGACTGGCCGCAGTCAAACACGTGGGCAAGGGTGCGATCCGCGCGTTGATTCGGGAGCGGGAAAAGCGTCCGTTTCGCGACTTGTTTGATTTGTGCGCGCGGGTGGATTTGCGTGTCTGCAATCGCAGGGTACTGGAAGCGCTCATCCAATGCGGAGCGATGGACGCGTTTCCCGGTCACCGCGCTCAATGGCTGGCCATGTTGGATGAAGCGATGGAGTACGGCACTTCCGTGCAGAAAAACCGGTCCGACGATCAGCTGGGATTGTTCGGGGATGACGAACCCGTGAAACCGCGTACCCGTTTTTCCTACGAGAATGTCACCCCGTTTTCGGAAAAAGAGAAGTTGGAGCTGGAGCGGGAATTGCTGGGATTGTACGTATCCGGCCATCCCCTGCAACCTTACCGCCGCGTGATCGAGGCGTATGCCACCCATACCGCTGCGCAACTGGATGAATGCCGCGAATCGGAAACGGTGACCGTGGCGGGCGTCATCACCGAAGTGAAGCCGATCACCACAAAGCGCGGCGAGGCGATGGCGTTCGCAGAGATTGAGGATGGCGGGGTGCAGGTGGAAGTGATCCTGTTCCCCCGCGTGTTGGAGCGGTATCGTGCAACGGTGCGACTGGACCGGCCCGTGCTGGTGACGGGAAGAGTAAACCATCATGAAAACGGCGTCAAGATTTTGGCCGACAAGGTGGAAAATTTGGAGGCATTGGCCCAACGCCCTGATGTCGCCCGACAAACGGACGACCGGCGTGCGTATGTCCGCATCCCGGCGGATCGCGAGGAGAAAAACCGCTTGGAAGCGTTGAAACGCGTTCTGCTCGCCCACCGCGGAGAGGTGCCTGTTTATCTGTATTATGAGCGTACGCGAAAGCTGCTGGCGCTGCCCACCGAGAAATTCGGCATCGAACCCACAGACGAATGCCAAGCGCAAATCGAGGCCATCCTAGGAAAACACGCGGTTCAAATCGTGAGACGAAGTGGTACCACGTCTCCCTCCGGCGCATAGGATAGGGAACGATTCGTTTTTGGAAGAGGTGGGTGGCGTGTTTTATCGCCATGTGGTCAAACTGTTGGAGCAGCGGGGAGTGTCGCTGGAAGCGATCGGGAAGATCGTCTACGAGCTCCAGCGGCCCTACAACGATACATTATCCTTGGATGAATGCGTGGAAAGCGTAGCTCACGTCCTGAAAAAAAGAGAAGTCCAGAATGCGCTCCTCACGGGAATTGCCCTCGATGAACTGGCGGAAGCAAAGAAATTGCCGCAACCCTTGCAAACGATGATGGAGATCGATGAGCCGCTTTACGGTGTGGATGAAATCCTGGCGCTCTCCATCATCAACGTGTACGGGACGATCGGACTGACCAGCTTCGGCTATTTGGACAAAATCAAAGTGGGCATCTTGAAACGGTTGAATCACCGAAGCGACCGCATCCATGTATTTTTGGATGATCTGGTGGCCGGAGTGGCGGCGGCCGCTTCCGCCCGGATCGCGCACCGTCACCCCGACATGGAGCGATATGAGGCGGATAGGGATGAATCCACCGGACTGGATAAGGATCAATAAAGGAGAATCCGTACAACAACACCGGCTTCCGGTCGCGCGGAAAGCCGGTGTGGTGTTTTTTGTTGATAGATCTTTTCCAGATGATGAATTTTTCTCTTTTCATCTTTTTTCAAAATCCCTTTCCTATTACAATCGAATTAATATTGTGTATTTTCGGTTATGATGTTGTTAGGTTCGATGGCCAAAGGGGAGGGACAAACGCGGTGCTGTTATCCAAGATGGAAAGGGCGTTGAACGAGCTGTTTCGAGAGAAGGTGCCCAAGCATACGTGACCGGTGAGATTCATTGCCGGGTGGACAATGACTACGGCAGAAGGCGCTTTCGTGAGATGATGGACTACGTCCCTGCAATTCTGATGTCCTTGATCGGTGTCTCCCATGCAGCATCGAAGTTTTTGGTGATGAAGACGCAGATGCGACAATGGTTTGAACGGGAATGCGGGGTGGCGACAACCTTGCTTGAGCAAAATCAGTGGTGGCGATAATGGATGACGACAAACCAAAGCAGATGCTTGGAAGGAATCGGAACTGGTGATGAAACCAAACAGGGATGAAACGTGATGTCCGTACAAATGGTTATGGTGCGGGAACAAATGGATGTTGAGTCTGCCGGGTATCGGAGACAAAACGATCCGTGAAATAGTGGAATTGACGATAGACCCATTTTTATTTGGCCGGGCAAAAGTATCAAACACAGATCGGAGAGGTATTCAAAAAATGTTGGACTGGATTTGACACTCCACACGGCTAAAGTACCACAGGCACTCCCTATGGTCGCCGTGGGATTCTTGAGTGGTTAGCGCCCTCAGTCCATTTCTGTTTCGGGCAACCCTCAAGCTAGGGGGTGTGTCATCACCCCGTCCCATATGGTTCTGCGCCACCGGGCACATGTACCCACATGGGCGGCGTACCTGCGACCAACGGAAGTGCCCGTGGTATTACCAGTACGCTAGTTCTTTTTGCTCACTCTCATGGTTTCATCCAGTGGGAGAGATTTGTTCGCCACTGGAACCTCATACCATGACGTACACAGGAACAAGCCCACTACCAGTGGATGAGCACCGCTCATACGTTCGATTATACAACAAATTGGTTGCTCTTACCATCCCCAAAAGGGGATACCGAGCAACGCCGCCTTTTCATCCCACGATTCAAATACCCCTAGGGTACTTCCTATGGTCGCCGTGGGCTTTCAGACGGCTTTTTCTGTAAACGCACGGGAAGTTGGATCTACAACGCGGGGCATACGTACCTGTTACCATTGGCGATTTTCGCATTGGGTCACATCAGTGCATTTCCTTCTTGGATCATCCCGGTTTCATTGATTTGGATTGCCCACATCGGTATGGATCGCTTCTTCGGCTTCGGACTAAAATATCCGGAGAAGTTTTCCAATACCCATCTGCACCGGGCGTGACAGAAAGCTGTGACCCACCTGGAAAATGAATTCCCCTCGGTTGTCAAAAAACCGATCAACCGTTGACAAATCTGGGATCATCGTTTTATTCCCACTATCTCTTTTGGTATAATAATTATACTTTGAAGTGGTCAGACCACCGGGGGGTACATAAAAGGAGAGGATGGATATTGTCATCACTGCGTGAAGAATCTTTGCGGCTGCATCTGGAGCACCAGGGAAAACTGCGCGTGGAATCCAAGGTTCCCGTCCATGATGCCCGCGATCTCAGTCTGGCGTATTCTCCGGGCGTGGCCGAGCCTTGTAAAGAGATTCACAGCGATGTGGACAAGGTGTACGATTACACGATGAAAGGAAATCTGGTGGCCGTCGTATCGGATGGGACGGCCGTATTGGGATTGGGTAACATCGGTCCGCATGCAGCCATGCCAGTGATGGAAGGAAAAGCCGTGCTGTTCAAATCGTTCGCCGGTGTGGATGCGTTTCCACTGGTCATCGATTCCACGGAAATCGATAAGATCGTCGAAACGGTCAAGTTGCTCGCTCCCACTTTCGGCGGCGTCAACTTGGAGGACATCGCGGCACCGAAGTGTTTCATCATTGAGGAACGGTTGAAAGATGAGATTGATATCCCGGTGTTTCATGACGACCAACATGGTACGGCGATCGTGACGCTGGCGGGGTTGTTCAACGCCCTCAAAGTGGTCGGCAAAAAGATGGAAGAGATTCGCGTTGTGGCCAACGGGGCCGGAGCGGCCGGGATCGCCATCGTCAAATTGCTGTTGCGCATGGGTGTACGGGACGTGATTATGTGCGACAGCAAGGGGGCCATTTATGAGGGTCGACCGTACGGGATGAACCCGATGAAGGAATCCTTGGCCCAAATGACCAACCGGGACAAGGTCCGGGGCACATTGGCCGATGCGTTGAAAGGGGCGGACGTGTTTGTCGGGGTGTCTGTCGAAGGAGCCGTTACCAAGGAGATGGTTGCTTCGATGAACCGGGACCCGATCATCTTTGCGATGGCCAATCCGGTACCCGAAATCATGCCGGAAGATGCTTATGCGGCCGGAGCGAAAGTGGTGGGGACGGGACGCTCCGATTTTCCCAACCAAGTGAACAACGTGCTCGCTTTTCCGGGCATTTTCCGTGGTGCTCTGGACGTGCGGGCCCGGGCGATCAATGAAGAGATGAAAATCGCGGCGGCGTATGCGATCGCCGATTTGATCAGTGAAGACGAATTGCGGCCGGATTACGTCATACCTGCACCGTTTGATCCGCGGGTGGCGCCACACGTGGCGATGGCGGTGGCCAAGGCGGCAATGGAAACGGGTGAGGCGCGCATTCATGTGGATGTACAAGAAATCTATGAGCGCACCATCCGCCTGACGCGCCCCAATCCAGAGGAAACCGCGGACGGATGAGGAAGGTGGGAAATTCATGTTGCCGGAGGTGGGGTCCAGCAAGTTTCAAACCATCTTGCACGGCATCCATCATTTGATCGAACAGGACCGGTTAAAGCCGGGGGACCGTTTGCCTTCGGAACGGGAGTTGGCCGAACGGCTGGGAGCAGGGCGTTCCTCCGTGCGGGAAGTGTTGCGTGCGTTGGAGTTGCTCGGCTTGATCACGACGCGTCGAGGCGAAGGAACGTTTTTGAACCGGCATGATGCTCATCATTGGGTTGATATTCTGGCGTTCTATATTTTGCGTGAAGAACGGTCTCAACAAGATTTGCTGGAGATGCGTCTGTTGTTGGAGATGGATGCGGCACGGCTGGCAGCCGAACGCGTCACTGCCGAAGAAATTGCACAAATGTCGGATATACTGGAAAAGATGGAGGAAACGATCAGGCGAAACCAAATCCCGGTCGCAGAAGACTTCACTTTTCACCGACAGATCGTCTCAGCCGCCAAAAATCGGCTGTTGTCGCGTGTGTGGCATCCCATCCTTCAATTTAGTCAATGCATACTCCCAACCGCTTTATCATGGCCCGGCCAGCCCCTGCAAGCGTTGGCGGAACACCGGGAGGTGCTGGCAGCGATCACATCGCATGACCCGGAGCGGGCAGCGGAAGCGATGAAGCATCACCTGATGCGGGCAGATCTCGCCACTACGAGTGCGTGACGATGATCGTGGACCCCGGAGAAGAGCGAACCATTTTGTCCGCGAGCCGCTGTTGGACAAAGCGAAACAGGGAGCAAGGAAATATTTGCATCCGATACCGCGATCGGTCGACAGCGCTTCACGGCTTTGTCAATCACTCCCTCAGGTTGTTTCTGCCCGGAGTACAAGAGGTTGGAAGTCTCGGTATTTCAAGGGCGTTGCGGGAGTTTTTCCGGCTGTGCTATGATGACTCCGATGCAGGGCGAGTTTGGAGGAAGCCTGTGTGGACGGTGATATACCTCGTTCCCGCTCGGTCAACGGCGGAAAGGACCCGGGAGAAGATGGGATCGGAAGGGTTTTGGAACGGATTCGTCCGTCACATCATGGAGCCGGCCAATATGAAGTGCCGGTTCCCGGCGGTGAGCTGGACGAAGCACAAGAGGTACTGTGTTCCATCTTGTAAAATGAAAGCTGAGTTTATGTGCGGATGAGGTGTTAACGTGTTAAAGGATCTGTTCAAGAAGCAACGAAAATATGCGACCATCACCATTCCTTCGGAACAGGCCAAACGGGAAATTCCCGAGGGCATCATGCAAAAGTGCCCGAAGTGTGGCACGATCATGTATAACAAAGAGCTGGAGAAAAACCTGAAGGTCTGCAAAACGTGCGGCTATCATTTTTCGATGTCTGCACCGGAGCGCATTCGTGCCACCGTGGATGAAGGACGATTTTTCGAGTACGACGTGGACATGCTCTCCGAAGATCCACTGGGTTTTCCCGATTACCGCAAAAAGCTGAAGTCGGATATGGAGAAAACCAATTTGAATGAGGCCGTGGTTACGGGGGAAGGCACAATCGGTGGCTATCCGGCGGTGATCGGTGTGATGGACTCCCGTTTCCGGATGGGGAGCATGGGTTCCGTCGTTGGTGAGAAAATCGCTCGCGCAGCGGAAAAAGCGGCAACGAAACGGTATCCGTTCATCCTGTTTTCCGCCTCAGGCGGCGCACGGATGCAGGAAGGGGTTCTCTCCCTGATGCAGATGGCCAAAACCAGTGCGGCCCTGGAGCGGATGCACAGGGAGAAAGTGTTGTTCATTTCCGTGCTGACCAACCCGACCACCGGTGGTGTGTCCGCCAGTTTCGCCTCGCTCGGTGACATCAACATCGCAGAACCTGGTGCATTGATCGGTTTTGCCGGTCGACGGGTGATTGAGCAGACGGTGCGGCAAAAACTGCCGGAAGACTTTCAGACGGCCGAGTTTTTGCTGAAACACGGCCAATTGGACATGGTCGTACCTCGCACGGAAATGCGTGAGATGCTGATTCGTCTGCTGGATTTGCACGCGTACGGGAGGGAACACGGATGAGCAACGGATATTTGCCCTTTGAAAAACCGATCGCCGAACTGCGGGAAAAGATTGCCGAGCTCAAAAAATTTACCCAACAATCCTCTCTGGACCTGTCCGAAGAGATCCGGACGTTGGAGGCACGGGCGGAGCGGTTGGAGCAGGAGATTTACGGCAATCTGACACCGTGGCAAAAAGTGCAGATTGCCCGACATCCCTCCCGTCCGACGACATTGGATTATATTCGTCGCATTTTCACCGATTTCGTCGAGTTGCACGGAGATCGTCTGTATGGGGATGACCCTGCCATCGTCGGCGGCATCGCCAAACTGAACGGACGACCGGTGACAGTGATCGGGCATGAGCGGGGGAAAGATACCAAGGACAAAATCGCCCGCAACTTTGGTCTGCCGCATCCCGAAGGATACCGCAAAGCGCTTCGTCTGATGCAACAGGCGGATAAATTCGGGCGGCCGATCATCACATTTGTGGATACGCAGGGGGCACATCCGGGCGTCGAAGCGGAGGAGCGGGGGCAAAGTGAAGCGATTGCCCGCAATCTGCGCGAGATGGCCGGATTTACCGTGCCCATCATCTGCGTGGTTACGGGGGAAGGCGGAAGCGGCGGCGCATTGGCGATCAGTGTCGGAAACCGCTTGCTGATGCTGGAGCATGCGTATTATTCCGTCATATCGCCGGAAGGTGCGGCTGCCATTTTGTGGAGGGATGCGGCGCATGCCCAACAAGCGGCTGAGGCGCTCAAAATCACGGCTCAGGATCTGAAAGAGCTGGGGATTATCGACCGGATCATTCCTGAGCCCAAGGGAGGCGCTCACAAAGACCCGGACGCACAGGCCGCGGAGATCAAAAAAGCGATTGAGGAAGAATTAACGGATTTGTTGCAGATGGATGGTGAAGAATTGCGGGAAGAGCGGTACAATAAATATGCGAGGATCGGAGTTTACACCAGCGTGGTGTGAGAACTGCCCGTTCTCTTTTCCCTGTTCGGTGCAAGATGCACCTGTGATTTGGTTCTCTCAGAAGCGGGTGTTCTTTTTCCGCAGAGCCACTTTTGAGCTTGAGCGTTTTTTGGAGCTTGAGCAGTTCAGGAGCGTACGGGGAACAGGTACCTCGGAATCTCACGGATGATGACCGGAGCCGTATTGCCCGAGTTCTTTTGGCAGAAACGGTTTCCGGTCCGCCATCATGTTGTTTTTGACGATCCGGCGGTCGGGTCTTTTCTCTTTTTGGTTATGTGGGACACAAAATGTCCCTTAGGGCAAAAAACGTGGATGCTTCATCATCCCGATTAATAACACAACATGATACGAGAGGTGGAACAGGATGAAACGCATTGCTGTACTGACCAGTGGCGGGGACGCACCCGGTATGAATGCCGCCATTCGCGCCGTCGTGAGAAAGGGCGTTCATCATGGATTGGAAGTATTGGGGGTGTACCGCGGATACAGCGGACTGATTCAAGGGGACTTTGTTCCTTTCCAGTTGGGTTCCGTCGGTGATATCATTCATCGGGGAGGCACGATTTTATACAGCGCCCGTTGTGAAGCGTTCAAAACGGAGGAAGGTCAACAAAAAGCGGTGGAACAGCTGAAGAAGCACGGAGTGGACGGTTTGGTCGTCATCGGCGGGGACGGGTCGTTCCGCGGCGCACAAAAATTGACGGCGCACGGATTCCCCACTGTTGGTGTTCCTGCCACCATCGACAACGACATCCCCGGTACCGATTTCACGATCGGTTTTGACACGGCGATCAACACGGTGATCGACGCCATCGACAAAATCCGGGATACGGCCACTTCCCATGAGCGTACGTACATCATCGAAGTGATGGGACGCGACGCCGGAGACATCGCGTTGTGGGCCGGATTGGCGGATGGTGCCGAGTCCATCATCATTCCGGAAGCACCGTTTGACTGGGATGAAATCGTGGAACGGTTGAATCGCAGTAATCGTCGGGGCAAAAAGCACAGCTTCATCATCGTGGCCGAAGGTGTGTCCGACGGTGCAACAGTGGCTGAGGAAATCAAACGGCGGACGGGATTGGAAACCCGCGTCACCGTGTTGGGGCACATTCAGCGCGGCGGATCGCCGACCGCCATGGATCGGGTGTTGGCGAGCCGGATGGGTGCCAAAGCGGTCGAATTGTTGTTGGAAGGGAAAAAGGATCAGATGGTGGCCATCCAGAAAGGAGACATCGTCGGCATACCGTTTGACGAAGCGTTCCGTATGAAACATCAACCTGACTTGTCGCTGTATGATCTTGCGGGCATTTTGGCCATTTGACGAAAAGAGGGGGAGAAGGATGCGAAAGACGAAAATCGTGTGTACGATCGGACCGGCCAGTGAAGATCCGGAGACACTGAAACGGTTGATTTTGTCCGGGATGAACGTGGCACGGCTCAACTTTTCCCACGGCTCGCACGAAGAGCACGGCCGGCGCATCGATGCGGTCCGACAGGCGGCAGCAGAATTGGGAAAAACGGTTGCCATCCTGTTGGACACCAAAGGGCCGGAGATTCGCACAGGTGAGCTGCAAGGCGGAGAAGCGGAGCTGAAAACGGGAGACCGGTTGACCCTGACGACGGAACCCATCCTGGGGAATGCCCAACGTGTATCGGTTTCTTATGAGGGACTGCCGGCCGATGTGCAACCGGGTTCCACCATTTTGATCGATGACGGCTTGATTCGGTTGGACGTGGAAGCGGTGGAAGGAACCGAGATCCATTGTCGCGTGGCCAACGGCGGTTTGCTGAAGAATCGCAAGGGGGTCAATCTTCCCGGTCTGAAGGTGAATCTTCCGGGTATTACGTCCAAGGATGCCGAGGATATCGTGTTTGGTATCCAAAAAGGGGTCGATTTCATTGCCGCCTCGTTCGTGCGGAAACCGGAGGATGTCCTGGAAATCCGCAAAATTTTGGAAGAGCACCATGCCGATATTCAGATCATCGCCAAAATCGAAAACAGCGAAGGCCTGGAGCATTTGGATGAGATTTTGGAAGTGGCCGACGGCTTGATGGTTGCTCGCGGCGATCTGGGTGTGGAGATTCCTGCCGAAGAAGTGCCGTTGGTGCAAAAAGAGATGATCCGCAAATGCAACAATCTCGGCAAACCGGTGATTACCGCCACGCAGATGTTGGATTCGATGCAGCGTAACCCGCGTCCGACGCGGGCGGAGGCGAGCGACGTCGCCAACGCCATTTTGGACGGAACGGATGCGGTGATGTTGTCGGGAGAAACGGCCGCAGGAAAATATCCGGTGGAAGCGGTGGAAACGATGGCCCGAATCGCCCTGCGGACGGAAAGAGCGCTCCGGTATCGAGATCTGTTTCGTCAGCGCCGTTTGGAGCAGGAAATCAGCATCACCGATTCCATCAGTCAGGCGGTGGTTCACGCCGCGGAAAGCCTGCAGTCGTCGGCGATCATTACGTCTACCGAAAGCGGATTTACTGCCCGCATGGTTTCCAAATACCGTCCGCGAACGCCGATCATCGCCGTGACGCCCAATGATCGGGTGATGGCCAAGCTGTCGCTGGTTTGGGGCGTGTATCCTGTCAAAGGGACCAAGGTAACCAATACGGATGAAATGTTGCAGGTGGCGATTCGTTCGGCATTGGCTTCCAAATACGTCCGCCACGGTGATCTGGTTGTGATCACGGCAGGTGTTCCCAGCGGTCAGTCCGGTAGTACCAACCTGATGAAGGTTCATGTAATCGGCGATGTGCTGGCGAGCGGACAAGGGGTCGGCAAGCAAGTGGTTACGGGAACCGTAGTCGTGGGACGGTCAGCGGAAGAGCTGCGTGAAAAAATGGTGGATGGTGCGATTCTCGTCACGCCGGCGACCGATCGGGATATGATGGATGCCTTTGAACGGGCGTCCGCGGTGATCACGGAAGAAGGCGGTCTGACTTCTCATGCGGCGGTGGTGGGATTGAGCCTTGGCATCCCTGTCATCGTCGGTGTGGAAAACGCCACGGAAATCCTGAAAGACGGTATGGAGATCACAGTCGATTCCGACCGGGGACAAATCTACTCCGGACGGGCCAAAGTGCTTTAACAGTTCAAAAAGGGACCGTTCCGCTGAACGTGCACAGCGAATCGGTCCCTCGTTTTTGAAAATCAGGGTGTCCCGGCAGACGGAACGATTTTTTTTGATAATGGCAGTAAGCCCGATCAAATGACGCGCAAACGAGGATAGATCCAAAGGCGCAACCGTTTGCGCCGCTTTCTTCTGCGAGCCAATTTCATCGGCCTCACTCCTTTCCCCTTCACCAAGTTATCCGTTCATTTGGTTTGTACTTTTATTGTATCCGGAACCTTCACTTTTGGCTATTCACATTATGTGTTTCTTTGCATCAAAATATGTAAATATCGAAGAAGATCCCAGATCATGACGGGATTGCTCACCATTTTTGTTATAATAGCCTTACATACTGTCCGGCTTGCTCATACCACACCAATAGAGTCGTTGTGGAGGAATCGTACATGGAAAATCGGCGTGTGTTTGAAACCACCATTCGCGTTCGTTATCAAGAAACGGATCAAATGGGCGTGGTGTATCACACCAACTATATCGTTTGGTTTGAAGTGGCAAGGTCCGAAATGATTCGCGAGTTGGGCACTTCTTACCGGGAATTGGAGGAAAAAGGGTTGTTATTGCCGGTAGTGGACGTGCATTGCCGGTATTTGTCTCCAGCCCATTATGATGAAGAAGTGATCGTGCGCACCGTTGTGAAGGAGTTGACCGGAAGCAAAATCCGGTTTGGATATGAAGTGGTTCGACGTGATGACAACCGGCTGTTGACAGTCGGCTCCACCACGCACATCTGGGTAAACCGTGAGATGAAGCGGGTCAACATCCAACGTGATGATCCGGAACTGTACCGGCTGTTGGTGGAGCAAACGCTTGAAGGGGAGAGTATTTCATGTTACGATGGGTCCTCTTGGCGCTGATCGTCGTTCCTGTTCTGGAGATAGCCGGATTGGTCGCCATCGGCAACTGGATCGGACCGATGCCGACCATAGTGCTCGTACTGGGCACCGGTCTGCTCGGGGCATATCTGGCACGACAACAGGGATGGCAAACATGGCGCTTGTTGCAAATCCAATTGCGAAACGGTGAAATGCCCGGAGAAACGCTGTTGGATGGCCTGTGTATCTTGATGGGCGGCGTTTGTCTTGTGATTCCCGGTTTTTTCAGCGATGTGATCGGGATATTCCTGCTGATTCCATATACCCGCGGCATTGCCCGGTTGTGGCTCAAGCGTTGGCTGTTGAAAAAATTCAGTGGCCGCCTTCATTGGTCATACCGGCGATGATAAGGCTGTTAAGCCGAAAAAAACCGTTTCCCATCGGCAATCCAACATTCCCGGTGGGAAACGGTTTATCTTTTTCACGTCTCGACTTTGAAACCCTGTACGATGAATCGCCAGATGTCTCTCATCACTCCCGCACGGTACAAAGCCATCAGGATGACCACCGTAACCGGGCCGATGATGACACCGATGAATCCCAACAATTTGAGTCCTACGAACAGGGCGATCAAGGTGGGCAGCGGGTCCAGACCGACATTGGAAGCGACCAGTTTGGGTTCCAACAGCTGCCGGACAACCACGATGACACCGTACAATATGGCAATCCCGATTCCCAGATGGTAGTCGCCGATCAGCAAGAGGTATATCGACCAGGGAACCAGAATCGAGCCGACCCCGATATACGGCAACAGGTCGAGCAGGAGTGCGATCAGCGCAATCGTCAACGCATAATTGACTCCAAGGATCAATAAACCGATCAGGATGATGGTAGCTGTGATCGTGATCAATGTAAACTGGGCGCGAACAAATCCAAACAACGCATGGCGCAGGTCTCGCATAATGATGCCGCCCGTTTTGCGCGCACGATTGGGGATGATGCCCAGCATGCGCTTGCGCAGTTGAGGCCAGTCGATCCCGATAAAAAATGCGGCCAACACGATGAATACAATCACGGTGGCAATATAAGGCAAGTCACCGAGGAACGATCCGACACCCGAGATGAAATCGGTGATCATCTCCGTTCCTTTGTTGGCCAACACGTCCAGGTTTCTTTGAATACTGCTGATGATTTGAGCTTTGTGTTCCGGATTGCGCTGGAGATAGTTTTGGACGGTGTCGATAATGCGGGACAACTGGGTATCCTTGGTGAGTATATCCACTAAGTATTGATTGAAAAATTGCAGATAAACCGGCAGACGCTGGGCCAAATGCGTCAGTTCCAGTACCATTTGGGCGATGAGAATCAATAATCCCGTGATGATCGAGCCGACAAAAAGAAACAGGATCAGGAATACGCCCAACCATCGGGGAAGGCGAAGTCGCCGTTCCAAAAATTGGACGGGAGGTTGGATCAGCAGGGCGATCACCCAGCCGATCAAGAACGGATATACCAATGGGATCAAAAAGCTCAGTATATAATAGGCCGTGATGATCGCGAGCAAAACGACGGCGGCACGGATCGCGATACCCACCCCGGGATGCTGTGCCATGGCGCTCCCCCTTGCTTGCAGTTGATATGAATGATTATACCATTTTCTTCTCCGCATCCAAGCATTCAAAACGTTACAACCATCACAATCTGGTTTCGACAAGGTTTGCGATGATGGATGCCAACAGTGTTATTTTTGTGTTACACTAAAGAAGGCGGGGTTCAGGGAAATACGGAGATAAAACAATATCAGACTGCGGGGGATTGCCCCGGTGCGGATCGTGAAGAGATGTTCGGTCGGTTGTTACACGAATCAATGGGAAGATTGTGAATGTTGTGCAATCCCGAACAAAGGCTGTCAACCGACGGGCGATTTCGTATAATCGAATTGTAATAAAAATAAATATATGATCCGTTCTATTTCGGGGCGATGCGACGATGGTCCCCTGACAGTGTATACCAGAAGCAAAGGAGCGATCATATGACGGTTGCGAAGGGATTGGAGGGCGTAGTAGCGGTAACTTCCGAGATCAGCTCGATTATTGACGGCGTCTTGACCTATCGCGGTATCGACATCGACGAGCTGGCCGAAAAGGCGAGTTTTGAAGAAGTCGTGTACCTGCTGTGGAAAGGCCATCTGCCGACGCGTGCGCAGCTGGACGAACTGAAACGGCAGTTGGATCAATCTGCTGCACTGCCGACGGAATTATTGGAACAGTTGAAAGTGTATTCGAATACAGGCGCACATCCGATGGCCGTATTGCGCACTGCCGTTTCGGCATTGGCATTGTACGACAAGGAAGCAGACGACAACAGTGCGGAAGCAAATGAGAAAAAAGCGATCAAGCTGACGGCGCAGATTCCGACGATTATCACTGCGTTTTTCCGGATGCGCAAGGGGCTGGAACCCGTCGCTCCGAAGCAAGGTCTCGGATTTGCGGCCAATTTCCTCTACATGTTGACTGGTGAGGAACCGGATCGCGTGGCGGTGGAAGCGTTTGACAAAGCGCTGATTCTTCATGCCGATCATGAATTGAATGCTTCCACGTTTGCTTCCCGCGTCACCACTGCGACGTTGTCGGACATGTATTCGGCGATCACCACTGCGATCGGCACCTTGAAGGGTCCCCTGCACGGGGGCGCCAACGAACGCGTGATGGCGATGCTGGAGGAGATCGGATCGCTGGATCGTGTGGAATCCTATATCAGGACGAAATTGGACAACAAGGAAAAAATCATGGGTTTCGGCCATCGCGTGTACAAAAACGGTGATCCGCGAGCCAAACACCTCCGCGAGATGTCCCGGCAATTGGCCGAGTTGACCGGTGAAAAGAAATGGTATGAGATGTCCACGCACATTGAACGCTTGGTGGACCGGGAAAAAGGCCTCAAGCCAAACGTGGACTTCTACTCCGCTTCCGTCTACACCTACCTGGGCATCCCGCGCGATCTGTTTACCCCGATCTTCGCGATGAGCCGCGTATCGGGCTGGACCGCGCATGTAATGGAACAATACGCCAACAACCGTCTGATCCGTCCTCGTGCAGAATACACGGGACCGTCCAATCGTTCGTATATTCCGATCGATCAACGGTAAGCGATTGCAAACAGGAGATCGTCAGGGGCGGGTTGATCCTGTCCCCTGTTTTTTGAGATACAGCAACAGAAAGAGGGGTTGACATGGCACTCTGGGAGAAACCGACCACCGGTGAAAAAATCGTTGTCGACAACGGAAAATTGCATGTTCCGGATCATCCGATCATCCCGTTTATCGAGGGTGACGGGACAGGCCCGGACATTTGGGCGGCTGCCCGTCGCGTCTTGGATGCCGCCGTGGAAAAAGCTTACGGAGGCACCAAAAAGATCGCATGGTACGAAGTGTATGCCGGGGAGAAAGCATACAACCGTTTCGGCCAATGGTTGCCGGAAGAGACACTTCAAGCGGTACGCGAATACTACGTTGCGATCAAGGGGCCGCTTACCACACCGGTCGGTGGTGGGATTCGCTCGTTGAACGTGGCGCTCAGACAGGAATTGGATCTTTACGTGTGCTTGCGCCCGGTGCGTTACTTTGATGGCGTGCCGTCACCGGTCAAGCATCCCGAGCTGGTGGATATGGTCATTTTCCGGGAGAACTCGGAAGACATCTATGCCGGGATCGAGTGGCCGGCCGGGTCTGAAGAAGTGAAAAAAGTGATCCGTTTCCTGCAAGAGGAGATGGGTGTGAAAAAAATCCGTTTCCCGGAAACGGCCGGAATCGGTGTCAAACCGGTGTCACGGGAGGGAACGGAACGATTGGTGCGGGCGGCCATCAACTATGCGCTCAAGCACGGACGCAAAAGCGTCACCCTGGTACACAAGGGGAACATCATGAAATTTACGGAAGGTGCCTTTAAAAACTGGGGATACGAGTTGGCGGAACGTGAATTTGCCGATCAAACCTTTACTTGGGCGCAATATGACCGCATCAAGGCGGAAAAAGGCGTGGAAGCGGCCAACCAAGCGCAAAAAGAGGCCGAGGAAGCGGGCAAAGTGATCGTGAAGGACTCGATCGCGGACGCCTTCCTGCAACAAATCCTGACGCGTCCGGCAGAGTACGATGTGATCGCCACACTGAACCTCAACGGAGATTATATTTCCGACGCCTTGGCGGCGCAGGTGGGCGGCATCGGGATCGCGCCGGGAGCCAATATCAACTACGACACGGGGCATGCGATTTTTGAAGCCACGCACGGAACCGCGCCGAAATACGCGGGTCTGGACAAAGTCAACCCGGGATCGGTCATTCTCTCCGGCGTGCTGATGTTGGAGCATCTCGGTTGGCAGGAAGCGGCAGATCGGATTTACGCCGCGATGAGCAAAACGATCAGCCAAAAAACGGTGACCTATGACTTTGCACGCCTGATGGAAGGCGCCACCGAAGTGAAATGCTCCGAATTTGCCGATCGTCTGATCGACAATCTGTGATTTCACGAAACAAACAAGCGGATTCGGAATGTGTCCGGGTAACAAACTCTGACAGGAGGGGAAAGGCAGATGGCCATCCGGAGAAGAAAAATTTCCGTCATCGGTGCGGGATTCACAGGTGCCACCACCGCACTCATGCTGGCGCAAAAAGAATTGGGCGATATCGTGTTGGTGGATATCCCCGAAGCGGAAGGACCGACCAAAGGAAAAGCGCTGGACATGTTGGAAGCCGGTCCGGTGCAGGGCTTTGACGCCAATATTGTCGGAACGAGCGATTACGCCGAAACGGCTGACTCCGACTTGGTGATCATCACCGCCGGTGTGGCGCGCAAACCGGGCATGAGCCGGGATGATCTCGTCAACATCAACGCAAAAGTGATGCGCTCCGTCACCGAGCAGGTGGTCAAATACTCGCCCGACAGCATTTTGCTGGTATTGACCAACCCGGTGGACGCCATGACCTACGAGGTGTACCGGACGTCCGGATTCCCGAAGCACCGCGTCATCGGGCAATCCGGCGTATTGGACACTGCGCGCTTCCGCACTTTCGTTGCACAAGAGCTGGGCGTCTCCGTTGAAGATGTGAGCGGATTTGTGTTGGGCGGTCACGGTGACGACATGGTACCGCTGGTCCGCTACTCCTATGCAGGCGGCATTCCGCTGGAAAAACTCCTGCCGAAAGAGCGTCTGGATGCCATCGTCGAGCGCACCCGCAAAGGCGGCGGTGAAATTGTCAACCTGCTGGGTACAGGCAGTGCCTACTATGCCCCCGCCGCATCGCTGGTGCAAATGGCTGAAGCGATTTTGAAAGACAAAAAGCGCATCCTGCCGGCCATCGCCTATCTGGAAGGCGAATACGGATACCATGACATGTACCTCGGCGTACCGACGATCATCGGTGGCAACGGACTGGAAAAAGTGATCGAACTGGATTTGACCGAGGAAGAGAAACAAGCGTTGGACAAATCGGCGGAATCGGTTCGCAAAGTGATGAAAGTATTGGGATGATGAACATTGGCCCGGGGTATTCCCGGGCTTTTCTGTATAGCATGCATGTAAACGCTGTCACCCACACAGGCACCAACCTGCGGGCATTCGGGTAGAGATCGTCGACCCCGAATACACCAGCCAAACCTGTAAGTGCGGTCATCGAGAAAAAGCGAACCGATGCGGCATCCGCTTCCAGTGCAAACCGTGCGGATACACCATCCACGATGATTTGACTGGAGCGATCAACATCGCCCAAGCCATTTCAGGTTAGTAGTTCGGCACACTGATAATACCACGGGCACTTCCGTTGGTCACAGGTGTGCCGCCCATCCGGGTACGTGCGAACCGGGTGGGACGGGCTGATGACACAGCCCTTGGCTTGAGGGTTGCCCGAAACAGAAATGGACTGAGGGCGTTCACCACTCAAGAATCCCACGGCGACCATAGGCAGTGCCTGTGGTACTTTAGCCGTGTGAAGTGTCAACCTGACTTCTCTGCGGTGACAGTCATCAAAACGCTTGCCGTACCAGTCATGATCGGCATGGCCTTGTTGACCGGTTGGGTGTGAGATGGCGAAACGGGATCACACTTTCGCGGAAAATGAAGCGGATGATGACAATATGGATCAGTAATGACCAAAAGCAACAACCGTCCCAAAAGTGACCTTCCGTTTGCGTAACAGAGTGAAGGAAAAGGCATCCCAAAACGTAAGGAAAAAGGGGGAGGACATTGTGAACCAACGACGTGTCGTGGTGGTGACGGGTGCGGCCAGAGGCATTGGCTACAGTATCGCGGAGGCGTTTGCAAACAATGGTGATCATGTGGTGATTGGTGATTTAAACGGGGAAGCCGCCTCGGACGCGGCTCGGCGCATCGCGGATCAAACAAGTGGGTCGGCGGAGGGACATATGCTGGATGTAACCCGGGAGACATCGGTTCGCTCACTGGTGGAACAAATCGTGGAGACGCACGGAAGGATCGACGTCGTCATCAACAATGCCGGCTTGCAACATATCGACCGTGTGGAAGATTTTCCGTTGGAAAAATGGAAACAACTGATCGATGTCATGTTGACCGGGCCTTTTTTGCTGACCAAATATACGGTGCCTGTGATGAAACGGCAACGGTTCGGCCGCATCATCAACATTTCCTCTGTTCACGGACGTACCGCTTCCCCGTTTAAATCCGCTTATGTGTCCGCCAAACACGGTGTAGTGGGATTGACGCGGACCGTTGCGCTGGAAGTGGCCGAATTCGGGATTACCGTCAATGCCGTCATGCCGGGTGCGGTGGATACGCCGTTGGTGCAAAACCAACTGCAACATCTGGCGGAAACGGAACAGATCAGCCGGGAGGAAGCCCTGCACAAGCATTTGTTGCACAAACAGGCGATCAAACGGTTCGTCAAGCCGGAAGAGGTGGCCGCTTGCGCCTTGTATCTGGCCTCGGATGCGGCCGCTGTCGTTACGGGAGAATGCTTGGGCGTCTCCGGCGGATGGTGAAGAGAGCGCATGAGGAAGAAAATCACCCGGTGGTGGTGCATCGCCGTTGTCACATTGTCGGTATGGGTACTGGGAACGATGATGATGGCTCCGTCCACACATGCGGCAGGTCAATTTCTCCGATACACGGCGGATGATGGGCGTATATACAAACTGTATGTACCATCCGGTTATACGGGAAGTGCACCATTTCCCCTCGTCGTGATGCTCCATGGGTGTACACAGGACCCGGACGGTTTCGCAGCGGGGACAGAAATGAACAGTTATGCCGAACAGTATCATTTCTTAGTTGCTTATCCGGAACAACCCGCTTCGGCCAATTCCAACAAATGCTGGAATTGGTTTGATTCGCGTCACCAGTTCAGGGGAACGGGAGAACCGGCTTCGATTGCCGGCATCGTCAACAAAGTGAAACGGGATTACGCTGTGGATGACCGCCGCATCTATGTGGCCGGTTTGTCGGCTGGAGCGGCGATGAGCGTCATTCTGGGAGCCGCTTATCCCGATGTATTTGCCGCCATCGGGGTCCATTCCGGTTTGGAATACCAGGCGGCCACCGACACAAACGCAGCTTGGATGGCTATGTTATACGGCGGCCCTGATCCCGTACAGCAGGGAACCAAGGCATATCAGGCGATGGGCGGACTTGCCAGAGTGGTTCCGACGATCGTGGTTCACGGAACGGCCGATTATACCGTATATTCAATCAATGGCCACCAAGTTCTTTCCCAATGGGCGCAAACCAATGATTGGGCAATGGATGGGTTGGATAACAACGATGTGGATGATCAAGCCGAATTGATTGAGTACAAATCAGTGCCGGGTGGTAAAGCCTACACGGAGTACTCGTACCGGTACCGGACCGGGAATGTGGTGATGAAAAAGGTGATGGTCAACGGGATGGGGCATGCGTGGTCGGGCGGAAGTTACGCAGGTACCTATACAGATCCACAGGGGCCGGAAGCAAGTTTGATGATATGGCAGTTTTTCGCTAGTCATCCCAAACCCTGACAGCCGGAAGACTTAAAGCGGGAGAAGTGAATCAGCCTCATCTTTTGGTTGTGCGGGCGCGTGTTCCCAAGTGGCGGATATGGTTCATGGTGGTGGCAGTGAGGGTTCTGTACCCGTTATCCTCCTTAAAAATGCATAAAACGCTTTTTCTGGGAAAGTGTATGAATGAGGATTCCAATATTTGTGCTTTCTGTTCGAATTGACTGAAATTGAATTTTGTGACATGATAGCATTGAAAGCGCATACATGAAGTGGAGGCGTCGAAAATGATTCTCGGGAACAAGCGAACCGCTGGGAAGAAATGGGACGATCTCGGTGTCGGAGATCGTTTGGAAGTCACCCGGACCGTTGCCGATCGTGACATCCTTCTGCATTTAGGCGTGATGGACGATGCCAATCCGATGTATTTGCATTCCCATGATGCGGAGTTTGGACGATTGGCCGTTCCGCCGGGTCTGTTGGCCGGATGGATGACATCATTGGTTTCCACTCGATTACCGGGACCCGGCAGTGTCATTCGGGAACAGCGGTTGCGTTTTCCCCGATTGTTGCCACACGGCGCTGCTGTCACCCTGTCCCTGGAACTGACGGAAAAGCATGCGGAGAAAAAAATGGTAACCATAAAGGCGATGGTGCGGGATGAAGACGGTCGCCCCGTCGTGGAAGGTGAGTTTCTCGTTTCCCCGCCCCGGCCCGCCCCGTCGTTGTTGCATCACGCGTTGGATAATTTTTGATCTGTCAATCAACGACCGTCGGCCTTGCAGCCGGCGGTTTCAGTTTTTTATGAGAAACTTTTATGTATGCCATTCATAAGAGAGGGAACAGGGTGCGTTCGATCCCGTTCGAGTGCGGACCATTGTTTTCTGAAAACGTTTTCTTTTTCTCAGCATAATCTTAACGTTTTCCGGGTTGAAAATTGACTTATGCTAAGATGAGAAGGGATTCCCTGACTGCTCATCCCGGATCAGGGAATCGAAAGCCGCAACCGGAGGGGAATGGTATGGATCGCCAAAAGAGAGTGTTGGTTGTGGACGACGAACCGTCCATCGTGAAATTGGTGCAATTCAACCTGGAAAAAGAAGGATTTTCTGTGGACAGTGCCTATGACGGCACAACCGCGTTGCAAAAGATTGAACAGGATCCTCCGGATCTGGTGGTATTGGATTGGATGTTGCCCAAAATGGATGGTTTGGATGTATGCAGAAAACTGCGGCAACAACTGAAACGGCATCTCCCGATTTTGATGCTGACAGCCAAATCGGATGAGTTCGATAAAGTGCTCGGTCTGGAACTGGGTGCCGATGATTACATGACCAAGCCTTTCAGTCCCCGGGAGTTGGTGGCCCGCGTCAAGGCGATTTTACGACGGATGGAAGCGGTGGAGCAGCAGGGTGAAACCGTGGAACAGCAACCGATCAAGGTGGGAAACCTTCACATCGACCCGGTGGGATACGAAGTGCGCAAAGGCGAGCAGGAAGTGGATCTGACGCCGAAGGAGTTTGAACTGCTGGTTTATATGGCCAAAAATCGCGGACGTGTACTGTCACGCGAACAGCTGTTGAATGCTGTCTGGAATTACGACTTTGTGGGCGACTCCCGGATCGTGGACGTACATGTCAGCCATTTGCGCGACAAAATTGAGGAAGATTCGCGTAATCCGGTGTTTATCAAGACGGTACGGGGGATCGGGTACAAGTTTGAGGGTCCGAAGGAAAAATGAGAACACTGCGCAGTCGTTTGACCTGGATGTTTTTGACTTTGATCGGTTTGTCCATGCTGGGAACGGGATTGTTTGTCGGGCTGCTGTTACAGGCCACCTATCTGGACTCGCTGACGGGACGCCTCAACAAAGAGGGGACCTTGTTGGCGCAGACGCTGGACTGGGGAAAACAGGATTCGTTTGATGTCCAGGCGGAAGCATTTGGTCGGACATTGTCGGCACGGGTGATCATTCTGGATCGCGACGGTACGGTATTGGGGGATTCCGTCAGGGACAAGGCGGGTACACGCAATCTCCGTCACCTGCCGGAGGTTCGACAGGCACTGAAGGGGACAACCCCTTCCAATCAATTCGCGCAAAAACGGGACAACCGGTTGAATACGGCCATCCCGGTGATTCGGGACGGTCAAATCTTGGGTGCGGTATGGATTCAATTGGATGTGACTGATGTCAATCGTTCCATCCGGCAAATATGGATTTCGATGGCGGGCGGATTGGCCGTCGCATACCTGTTGGCGGCTCTGGCCAGCTCGCGCTTCGCACGGGATGTGACCCGGCCGATCGAGGAGATTACCCGGGTGGCGGAGGATATTGCGCACAACAAGCTGTATCGCAGCGTGGCCGTTTACGGTGAGGATGAAATCGGTCGTCTGGGAGAATCGATCAATCGGATGGCGCGCAGCCTCCGCAGTCAGATGAGTGCGATCCGGAAGAGCGAACGTCGGTTAACCAGCGTCATCGAGACGATGGAAAGTGTGCTGTTTCTGGTCGATCCCAGTGGAAGCGTCAGTTTGGCCAATCCGGCATTTGAGCGGCTGTTCGGTGTTCCCGTTTCCGACATCCAGGGAAAATCGATTCAGCATCTGCCCGGCCCTTACGAGCTGATCCAACTGATCACCCGTTGCCAGGAAACGGGGGAACGCCAGCGAAAAGAGCTCCACTTTTTCTATCCTGAGGAACGGATTGTGGAAGCCAGTCTGTCGCCGATGGGTGTGGAAAAAGACGGCAGGGGTGTGGTGGCGGTGCTGCATGACATCACCGCCATTCGCAGGTTGGAAAAGATGCGGTCGGAGTTTGTGGCCAATGTTTCTCATGAACTGAAGACGCCCATCACTTCAATCGTTGGGTTTACGGAAACATTGCTGGACGGAGCGATGCAGGACCCCAACACCTGCCGCGAATTTTTGGAAATCATCCTGGAAGAGGGCAATCGTCTGCAGCGACTGGTGGGAGACATTCTGGATCTGTCGAAAATCGAGTCCAAGCAAATCCATCTGGAACTGGAAACCGTCCCGATCGGTGAGCTGATCCAATCCGCGACAAAAACGATGGAGGACCAATTCCGTGCCAAACAGTTGACATTGGAGGTGCAATTGCCGGACCCGCTGTTTACCGTGACCGTGGATCGGGACCGTTTCCGGCAAATACTGCTCAATTTGCTTTCCAACGCGATGGCGTATACGCCTTCCGGTGGAAAAGTGACCGTTCGAGCGGAACGGGAAACGGAGTCTTGGCGGTTGCAGGTGGCGGATACGGGAATCGGGATTCCCAAAGAGGATCTGCCGCGGATCTTTGAGCGTTTTTACCGTGTGGATAAAGCCCGGTCGAGAGCATCGGGCGGTACCGGGTTGGGGCTGGCCATCGTCAAACATCTGGTTGAGGTGCACAAAGGCACGATTCATGTGGAAAGCCAAGTGGGAGAGGGAACGACGTTTACGTTGACGTTTCCGTTGTAGTAGTTTCAGCTTTGCGTGCTCCGGTTTCCCACGCTGATCACCGCTTATGATCGAGTTGCCCGGCTGTAAATTCGGACACGCTCCTGACAAAGCAGGTGTGATTATCCATTCAGCCGATCTTTGCCCCTGATGCATGGAAGAAACGAAAGGAAAAATGGTTTTCTGCCTTGGATGAAGGACCGGTGCCCATTTTCTTAACACAAGCTTAACATTGGATTTAATAGCTGACAAAAGAGGCACGCTAATGTATGTAATGGATGGATCAGAAAACCAACGTGAACAATTCCAAGGGGGAACTCATCCATGTGGAAGAAGACATTGGCCACCATCGGTTCGATGGTGTTGGTATTAAGCCTCGCCGTCGGCTGTGCCAAAGGAAATCAGCAAGGAGGCGGAGCGGCCGGCGGACAACTGACTGCCGTGGGTTCCACTGCGATGCAGCCGTTGGTGGAGGAAGCGGCGAACCAATTTATGTCGGAAAATCCGGGAACCCAAATCACGGTTCAGGGCGGCGGTAGCGGTGCCGGCTTGAGTGCTGCGCTCAACGGTTCCGCCGACATCGGCAACTCCGATCTGTTTGCCGAAGAAAAGCAAAAAGATCCGACCAAACTGGTGGATCATAAAGTGTTTGTCGTCGGAATGGCGCCGGTTGTCAACCCGAAAGTGGGAATCGACAATCTGACTCAACAACAGTTGATCGACATCTTCACCGGCAAAATCAAAAACTGGAAAGAAGTGGGTGGTGTTGATCAAAAAATTGTGTTGGTCAACCGTCCGGAAAACTCCGGCACCCGCTCGACGTTTGTCAAATATGCCCTGAATGGCGCAAATGAATACCGGGGCAAAGACAGCATCGTGCAAGACTCCTCGGGAACCGTGCGCAAGATCGTTGCGGAAACGCCGGGAGCGATCGGTTATCTCGCCTTCTCCTACTTCGACAAATCGATCAAGCCGGTCAAGTTGGATGGCGTGGAACCGACCAATGAAAACGTATATACCAATAAATGGAAAGTTTGGGCGTACCAGCATATGTACACCAACAAAGATGGCAAAAACAAAGAGCTTGAAGAAAAATTCATCAATTTCATTCTCACTCCGGCAGTGCAACAAAATTTGGTTGAAAAAATGGGTTACATCCCGGTGACCAAGATGAAAGTGGAACGGGATGCCCAAGGCAATGTCAAAGAAAAAAAATAACATACAAGACAACAGACACACTCCGGAAAAGCGAGGGGAGGCCGCGTAATGGCCATCCCCTGCTTTTCCGTGTAGAAGGGGTTGAATTTCGACAGGATGGAGAACCGAGCGACGAGTCAATGGGCGACTGAATTGCTTCGACCCGACAAAAAACAGCGTCGATTGGAACTTAAGGGGCGCTTGATGACGTTGGTCAGTGCTTGGGTCATTATTCTCACGTTGTTCTCGCTGTTGTATTTCATTGCTTCCAAAGGGGTTTCTACATTCCTTTTTGACGGTGTCCCGCTGTCCCAGTTTTTCTCAAGCGAATGGGCGCCGACGGGGACCCCGCCCTCCTTCGGTACGCTGCCGTTTATCATGGGGTCGTTTATGGTGACGGTGTTGGCGGCGGTGATCAGTGCACCGCTGGGTGTCGGTGCGGCGATCTACATGACGGAAATCGCTCCCTCGTGGGGGAAAAAGGTGTTGCAACCGGTCATTGAGCTGTTGGTCGGCATCCCTTCGGTTGTTTACGGATTTGTCGGCTTGACGGTCATTGTGCCGTTTTTGCGGGATGTGACAGGAGGACCCGGATTCAGTCTTCTGGCCGGAGTGCTGGTGCTGTCGGTGATGATCCTGCCCACCATCACCAGCATAGCGGTGGACACCCTGCAATCGATTCCCCGTTCGATGCGGGAAGCCTCCTATGCGTTGGGGGCCACCCGTTGGCAAACCATCTCCCGTGTTTTGGTGCGGACGTCGTTGCCCGGCCTGATGACGGGGGTGGTGCTGGGAATGGCACGTGCGTTCGGGGAGGCATTGGCCGTTCAGATGGTGATCGGGAACGCCGATAATATGCCGACAAGCCTGATCCAACCGATCAACACCCTGACCAGCGTAATTACGTTGCATATGGGGAACACCGTTCCCGGAACGGTATACAACGACGCATTGTGGTCGATGGCCCTGATTCTGCTGTTGATGACGCTGGTCTTTATCGTGTTGATCCGTTGGATGACGAGAAGGGGAGAAGCGAGATGAATGCGAAACTGGCTGACCGGATTGCAACAGTGGTCTTTTATGTGATTGCCCTGTTGATTATCGGCATATTGGCAGGACTGATCGGTTTTATTTTGGTACGGGGCCTCGGCGTGATCGATTGGCACTTTCTGACTTCCCCGCCGTCAACGATTACTGCGGGCGGAGGAGTGGCGCCGCAGTTGTTTAACTCCTTGTATCTGTTGGTGTTGACGATGTTGATCACCATCCCGCTCGGCTTGGGAGGCGGCATTTATCTGGCGGAATACGCCAAACCCGGCAAATGGACGGACATCCTCCGGCTCAGCATCGAAGTGCTGTCCTCTCTGCCGTCGATCGTGGTGGGATTGTTCGGTTTTCTGGTGTTCGTGCAATATACCGGATGGGGTTTTTCGCTTGCGGCGGGTGCTTTGGCTTTGACGGTATTCAACCTGCCGCTGATGGTGCGGGTGGTGGAGCAAGCCATCCGTTCGGTTCCGCGTGAGCAACGGGAAGCGTCGTATGCGTTGGGCGTTTCCAAGTGGCAGACGATTACCCGAGTGGTGTTGCCCGCGGCGTTGCCCGGAATCTTGACCGGTACGATCTTGTCGGCGGGGCGTGTGTTCGGGGAAGCGGCAGCGCTGATGTTCACGGCCGGGATGAGTTCGCCGATGATGGACTTTACCGACTGGGACCCGACTTCCCTTTCCTCGCCGCTCAATCCGTTCCGTCCGGCATCAACGTTGGCGGTGCATATCTGGAAGATCAATTCGGAAGCCATTATCCCTGATGCCAAGGAAGTGGCCGCAGGTGCGTCAGCCGTGCTGGTATTGGCCGTGTTGTTTTTCAACCTGACGGCCCGTGCATTGGGACGTTGGATTCACAAACGGATGACATCCGGTTCTTGATGGGAGGAATCAATGATGGTGATGACAGCGGAACGGGTGCAGACCATGGTGCGGACGGTTCAGCCGAAATCGAAAGAGCCGGCTGCGACCGAGATGCACAGGGTATTGTTGGAAACGCGGGATCTCAACGTCTATTACGGGGAAAACCACGCCGTCAAAAACATCAACCTCAAATTGTACGAAAAAGCGGTGACGGCGTTCATCGGTCCGTCCGGTTGCGGGAAGTCGACATTTCTGCGCTGTTTGAACAGAATGAACGACACCATTCCGCATGCCCGTGTCACCGGAGAAATCTTGATTGAGGGGATCAACGTGAACGATCCCGCGATCGATGCGGTCAATCTGCGGCGTCAGGTGGGCATGGTGTTCCAAAAACCCAACCCTTTCCAAAAGTCGATTTTCGAAAATGTCGCTTACGGCCCGCGCATCCATGGCGCCAAGAAAAAAGAATTGCCGGAAATCGTGGAGCAAAGCCTCCGTCAGGTCGGTTTGTGGGATGAAGTGAAAGACCGCCTGCACACTTCTGCTCTGCAATTGTCGGGTGGTCAGCAACAGCGCCTGTGCATCGCACGGACGATCGCGATGCGCCCCCGGATCATCCTGCTGGATGAGCCCACATCCGCGTTGGACCCGATCTCTACGGCACGGATTGAAGAGTTGATCCAGGAGCTGAAAAAGGAATACACGATCGCCATTGTGACACACAACATGCAACAAGCGGCGCGCATCTCCGATTACACGGCGTTTTTCCTGATGGGAGAACTGATCGAGCACGATGAGACGCACCGATTGTTTACCAATCCCAAACGGCGGGAGACAGAGAATTATCTGACCGGACGCTTCGGCTGATGCGTCAGGAGGAGGAACCAGGGAGAAGGAGTCGTTGTCATGAGCGGAAAAATCGAAGTGCGGGATTTCAACTTATATTACGGCGAACACCAGGCGCTCAAACAGATCCGCTTGTCGATTCCGGAACGGGACGTCACCGCATTGATCGGTCCGTCCGGTTGCGGGAAGTCCACATTCCTGCGCAGTATCAACCGGATGAACGATTTGATCCCCAATGTCCGGGTAGAAGGGGCGTTGGAGATCGACGGAGCGGATGTGTACGC
The DNA here is from genome assembly GCF_016938855.1 of Polycladomyces zharkentensis. Taxonomy (NCBI): domain Bacteria; kingdom Bacillati; phylum Bacillota; class Bacilli; order Caryophanales; family Thermoactinomycetaceae; genus Polycladomyces; species Polycladomyces zharkentensis. The sequence goes on from NZ_JAFHAP010000006.1 coordinate 46,480, forward strand.
GCCTGACCGGGATGTGGTTGAGTTGCGCAAGCGGGTGGGCATGGTGTTTCAGCAGCCCAATCCGTTTCCGATGTCGATCTATGACAACATCGTCTACGGTCCCAAAATTCACGGTATCAAAGACAAGAAAAAACTGGACGAGATCGTGGAGCGCACGCTGCGGCAGGCCAACCTGTGGGACGAAGTGAAAGACCGTCTGCACGCGTCGGCGATGGGACTTTCGGGAGGACAACAGCAACGGCTGGTGTTGGCGCGCGTGTTGGCCGTGGAGCCTGAGATCATCCTGATGGACGAGCCTGCTTCCGCACTCGATCCCATCTCGACCGAACGTTTGGAAGAATTGATTCAACAGTTAAAACGGGAATACACGATCGTCATCGTCACCCACAACATGCAACAAGCCGCGCGGGTGTCAACTTATACGGCGTTCTTTTTGAACGGCGAAGTCGTGGAAACCGGATTGACGGAAAACATCTTCACCAACCCGCAGGACAAGCGGACCGAGGATTACATCACCGGTCGGTTTGGCTGACCGGTATGGCATGGATAAGGAGTGGATCGAGATGATTCGCCAATTTGACCAGTCGTTGCAGGACGTGAAAAACCTGTTGCTGCAAATGGGGGAGCACCTGGAAATCGCGATTGACAAGGCCGTGAAATCGCTGTCCAGGTTGGATGCCCGTATGGCGCGGGAAGTGTTGGAACACGATCCGGTCATCGATGAAATGGAAGGAAAAATTGACGATGCCGTCGCCAAACTGATCGCCACGCAACAACCGGTGGCCACCGATTTGCGGCGGTTGATCGCGGCGATGAAAATCGCGTCGGACATGGAGCGGATGGCCGATTTGGCCGCCAATATCGCCCAGGTGACGGTGCAATTGGTCGAGCAAAAACTGTCGTTGTTCAAAGAATTGGAGGATATCCCGAAAATGGCCGCCATCACCCAGCAGATGGTGCATGACGGGATCAACAGCTACATCGACGGAAACGTGGCGCTCGCTCGCAAACTGGCCGACACCGACGACGAAGTGGATCGGATGTATCATGACATCGTCAACGAGTTGCTCGATCTGATCAAGCAAAACCAAGCGGACACCGAAGTGGCGCTGCGGTTGTCCTTTGTCGCGCGCTACCTCGAACGGATCGCCGATCATGCGACCAATATCGCGGAAAACATCGTATATATCCAAACCGGTAAACGGGCCGATTTGAACTGACAAAGCCCGTCGAAGGGGACCGCAAAGGTCCTCTTTTTGTTGGCAGGATAAAGTTTGAACTGTCTCGAAAATAAAAGGATTGTGCACTTCAAATAAATCCCGGAACACATGGGGAACCGGGCTGCGAGACACAGGGATGGGTACTGCTAAAGACGAGATACTCCATCCACCGCTGTTTGATATAAAGGGTGAGCAAAGATGAAATTGGTGGGACACAAAATCTATTTGCGATTTTTGGAGGATTCAGATGCGGGTCCGTTGACAGAGATGCACCGTAGAAACCGAGATTTTTGGCAACGGTATACACCAGAAAGGACCGAGGAGTTCTATACGGAGGAATATCAGTTAAATCGAATCAGAACCAGCTTGGCGAAGAGGGAAAGAGACGAGCAATACACGTTCGGCATTTTCCTCATCGGTACTGATGAACTGATTGGCATCATTGAGTTGACTGAAGTGGTCCGTGGTCCTTTACAGACTTGTTGGCTGGGCTATTATTTGGATCACTCGAACAACGGACGTGGCTATACGACTGAAGCTGTGCGCCTGGTTGTTGACTATGCCTTTGAGGTTCTCCGGTTGCACAGAATTGAAGCGGGAGTCATGCCACACAACATCGGGTCGATTCGAGTTTTGGAAAAAGCGGGATTTCATAAGGAGGGGCTTTCCAAGAAGAACGTGAAGATTAACGGGAAATGGGAAGATCATCTACACTTCGCCATCGTAAATCCAAATGATTCAGAATGACCATAATACCCCAGTTTCCCAATTCTTTGTTACGCCATTTGATTGGAAACCGGACTTGACTTGATTCATGTCAGTTGACATCCCCAAAGCCCTTATCATTGAGCATGTCCAATGACACATTCGTACCAAACAAAACAGAAATAAGCCTTCATGGATAGATTGGGTTGCACGCCAAATGAAGCGAGAAGTCCGCGGCGATCAAAAGGAGTCCTTGGTGCCAAAGCCGTGAGGGAACAAGTTACGGGTGATACATCTGTCAAGAGAAGGGTGACCATTTTCCCGCGTATCGGGAGGGAAGATGGGTCACCCTTCTAAAGCGGTACGGATTTCTCGTCTCATTTCCGGCGGGAGCGATCCGGGAAAGTGAAGCGACATCAGGCAAGATCCCGACCACTGTGTCCACAATCCGTACCTGTTTTCAGTGGAAATATGCACGATGTTCAATGGTTTCCGCAGGGTTCCGGTAACATTTATTTATTTTGAGAGAGAAATATCTCTGTATAATAGTCGACGAAGGGCTGGTTCAGAAGTGTTTGGGTGGTGATAGGGTTGGAAGAGCGAAAAAAGCAATTGTTGCGGTATTTGGTTCATACCAATGGTTATGTCACCACTGAAAAATTGGCCAAAGAGCTGAACGTGTCCGAAAAAACGATTCGCAACGATTTGAAACGACTGGATGTTTGGTTGCAATCTTTTTTGGGTGCGGGGATCATCAGACAACCCGGGATGGGCGTTGAACTCCGGGTGTCGGACGAGGAACGGGAGGCCATATTGCACCATCTGGACCATGCACATGAGACTGGCCCTGACACCACATTGATGGACCCTTTTCATCGCAAAATCATTCTTTTGCGGATTCTGCTAGAGGAAGAGCGCGTGTTCACTTTGCAACAATTGTCCGATCGATTGTACGTGAGCAAAGCCACGGTTAGCCAGGACTTGACCTTGGTTGAACAATGGCTGGATCGATACGGGCTTCGCTTGATCCGCAAACCCAATATGGGTTTACGGGTGGAGGGGGATGAACGATCCAGAAGATTGGCGATGGCCAAATTTTCGCAAATGCCATCCAAAGGCAGTTTGGGGAATAACCGCTTGGAGCCTTCACACCAAGATGCGTTGATCAAACAAACCATCCGGAAAATCGAACGGAAATCGGACCTTCGTTTTACTGACGAGGCGGTGGAACGGTTGACGGTGCATGTGGCGATCGCTCTCAAAAGAGTGAAAATGGGGTGCCGAATCTGTTTGTCATCCGGGGAAATGGCCAGGCTTCAGGTGAAGCGGGAGTATCGGTTGGCCGAGGAATTGGCAAAGGATCTGGAAAAAACGTTCGCCGTCACTTTGCCCAAAGATGAAATCGCTTACATGGCAATGCATCTGTTGGGAGCAAAATGGCACTATGTTCCCGTCCATGTTGATCAGTTGACCCATTCTCTCGACAGAGTCGATGAGGAATCGATCCAGCTGTCACAAAAATTGATTGCCAAAATGGAAGAGTTGACGGGATTGCCGCTCACCCGAGACAGGGAGTTGCTGGTCGGCCTGTCGATTCACATGCAGACGGCGGTTCATCGGATCAGACATCGCCTTTATGTAACCAATCCGATCCTTCATGATATCAAGCGATCATACCGCTATATGTTTGAAACCGTACTGTTGGCAGTTTCCATGATGGAATTTGATATGGAAGGCAAGGTTTCGGAAGACGAAGCGGGCTATCTGACCATGCATTTTCAAGCGGCTTGGGAGCGGTTGAAAAAACATCATGTACACCCCAAAAAAGTACTGTTGGTCTGCACGACGGGGGTTGGCACTTCCCAGTTGATGGCAGCCAGAATCAGCCGCTGGTTCCCGTCATTGACCATCCTCGGCACAACCCCGGTTTCCCGTCTGAAGCAGTCACTCGAATTGGTGCGGCCCGATCTTTTGATCAGCACGGTTCCATTGACAGAGTCGAGCATTCCCATGGTTCATGTGTCCCCTTTGCTCAGCGAACGGGATCGGAAGAATATCCAACGCGCGGTGATGGAAGAAGTGTCGTCAACCGGTTCGAACCGCTCCGGTGCCACAGTCACATTGAAAACCTTCATTGATCCACGGATGGTTTGGCTGGACGTGGACGGGGAGGATCGTGACCAAGTCATTCGATTGATGGCCGAACGGTTGATCGAAGCCGGTTTCGCCAAGGAGGGATTTGCCGAAAGCGCGTGGGACCGGGAGCAAATATCGAGCACCTATATCGGGGGAGGTGTAGCCACTCCGCACGGTGCAGTCGATCTCGTGATTCAATCCACCGTGGCGGTGGCACGGCTGAACAAACCGATGGATTGGCAAGGCAATCCGGTATTTCTCGTCATCATGCCGTGTGTGAATTGGCAAGACAAAGAAACAGCAGAGCGCGTCTTTGCGGATTTGGTGGAACTGTCGGAGAATCCGGTTCGCCTCCATGCACTCCGGAAGGCGGACTGCGTTGAACAATTTCTGAATGAACTCTGAAACGGAGGGAGCAGGATGAAACTGTTGGCAGTAACCGCTTGTCCAGTGGGGATCGCTCACACGTACATCGCTGCCGAAAAGTTGAAAAAAGCGGCGGAAGAGTCCGGTTATACGATCAAGGTGGAAACCTGGGGTTCCATCGGTGTGGAAAACGCATTCACACAGGAGGAGATTCTGGAAGCGGACGGGATTATTCTCGCCGCGGACAAGGAGGTGGACAAACATCGTTTTCATGGCAAACGGGTGTTGGAGTGTTCCGTACAGGATGCGATCCATCGACCGGAAGAGTTGTTGAAACGTTTCGCCGAGGGGGATGTTCCCGTGTACCGGGACCCGGAAAAAGTGGAACGAAAACGGGAGGAAACACAAGCGCAAAAGGCGGAAACACAGCGATCCTTTTACCGCAACCTGATGAGTGGCGTTTCCTACATGATCCCGTTTGTGGTGGTCGGCGGACTGTTGATCGCATTGTCGCTCGGTTTCGGAGGAAAACCCACCTCGCAGGGGTTTGTGGTGCCTGATCATTCATTCTGGAAGCCGATGTTGGAAGTGGGTAAGGCCGGTTTTCTGTTCATGGTGCCCATCCTGGCCGGATTCATCGCTTACAGCATCGCGGATCGCCCCGGTCTGGCTCCCGGCATGATCGGCGGCTATATCGCGGCCAATGGGAGCTTTTACGGAAGCGAAGCGGGCGCCGGATTCATCGGTGGGATCATTGCCGGATTTTTGGCGGGCTACCTGGCCAAAGGCATCAAATCTTTGCGCGTACCGAAGATGATTCAGCCCATTATGCCCATTTTGGTGATTCCCTTGCTCACGTCCATATTGATCGCCGTTCTCTTTATCTATGTGATCGGGGCACCCATATCCGCGATCATGACGGGGTTGACCCATTGGCTCAACGGTATGCAAGATGCCAGCAAAGTGGTGTTGGCCTTGATTTTGGGAGCGATGATCGCATTTGATATGGGCGGTCCGATCAACAAGGTGGCATTTTTGTTCGGAGCGGCGATGATCGGTCAGGGACAGCCCTTTATCATGGGAGCGATTGCCGCCGCGATTTGCACGCCGCCGCTCGGCATGGGTCTGGCCACGTTGCTGGCCAAGCATAAATATTACCCCGAAGAATGGGAGGCAGGGAAGGCGGCTTTGGCCATGGGATTGGTCGGAATCACGGAAGGGGCGATTCCGTTTGCATCCCGGGACCCTTTCCGCGTCATTCCGAGCATCATGATTGGTTCCATGGTGGCGGCAGTGATCGCCATGCTGGGGGGCGTTACGGATCATGTGCCGCATGGGGGGCCGATCGTGGCGGTGTTCCAAGCCGTTGACCATGTTCCGATGTTTGCCTTTGCCATCGTGGTGGGGACGGTTGTAACGGCATTGTTGGTCAATGCACTGAAAAAAACAGTCTCCGACGGCGAGTGAGAATACAGGAAAAGGAGTGGAGAAAATGAACATGGCACAGTTGATTACGGATGATTTGATTGATTTGGAATTATCCGGCCGCGTTAAAGAAGAGATTTTGGATGAAATGATTCACATGTTGGATCGTTCGGGTGTGCTCATCGATGCCTCGCGGTTCAGGAACGCTGTCATGGAACGCGAAACGCAAGGCCATACGGGAATCGGCTTCGGAATCGCCATTCCCCACGGCAAATCAGATGCCGTGAAAACGCCGCGGGTCGCATTTGGAGTGAAAAAGGAAGGGGTGATATGGGACCCGTCAGGCGAAAGGGTTCAGTTGGTCTTTCTGATCGCCGTACCTGAGAAGCAAGCCGGAAATGAGCATTTGCAAATACTCCGGTTATTGGCCCAAAAACTGATCGATGAGCAGTTTCGAAACGCCTTGCTGAAGGTGGCGACCAAAGAGGAAGCACGCCAATTGTTGGCTGCGGTCTAGAGAGTGTCTGGACCATGTCGCGTGCATCATTTTCCCGGATCGCTGGCACCTGCGCATGAAAGGAAGCAGATCAAGGGCGTTGTCAACCGGAAACGAGCACGCGGACAAAGACGCTTCGCTTTAGGGGAAATTGCCCGCAAAATGAATTCGGGTTATTGACAAAGTCCGCGGACCCCGATTCCCGTCTGAAGCTCCTTACTCGACGGGAATCGGTCCCGCCCCTCAACTGTGCGTCTGTTGACCGCATTGTCACGGTTCCCTCTCCATTTCGGTTCACCGTTTGGTCGGGCTTGGGTCTTCCCTCGAAAAAACGGGAAAGAGGGACTTTGGTGGAATGAACCGGACACGTTCTCGTGTGTGGTGGATGAATGCCAAACGAAGTCGCTGACATTCTCTGTATCGGAGGTGGTTGTTTGTTGCGACCGGCGCCTATCTTTCTCAAACCGGTTTTCAAGGAGCGGATTTGGGGCGGACATACGCTGAGAGAGCGGTTTCATTACGACATTCCGTCCGAAAAAACCGGCGAATGTTGGGCCATCTCCGCACATCCGAACGGCCAAAGCACCGTAGCGGATGGTCCCTATGCGGGGTGGAAATTGGGGGAGTTGTGGCATCATCATCGGGAGCTGTTCGGTCACCATCCGTCCCGATCGTTTCCCCTTTTGGTCAAAATATTGGATACGAACGATGATCTCTCCGTTCAGGTGCACCCTGACGACCCGTACGCCAACCGATGGGAGCGGGGAGAAAACGGCAAGACGGAATGTTGGTACGTCATCGATTGCACCGATGGCGCAGAGATGGTCTATGGTCATACGGCACAAACACGGGAAGAATTTGAGGAACGGTTGCAAAAGGGGGAATGGGATCGGTTACTGCGTCGGGTCAAAGTCAAACCGGGAGATTTTTTCTACGTACCCAGCGGCACCGTTCATGCACTCGGTCCGGGAATGTTGGTGTTGGAAACGCAGCAAAATTCCGACACAACATACCGACTGTACGATTACAACCGGGTTGACACAGCGGGAAACAAAAGGGAATTGCACATCGAACGGGCGCTGGATGTGATCCGGTACCCTCACCGGGAGGCGGTTTTCCGCCCACAAGTGTGCAGGGTGCCAGGGGGGTGTGTCACCACCTTGATCACATGTGACTATTTCACCGTTCAAAAATGGGATGTCCACGGGGACATGGATTTGTGGCAATCCCACGCTTTCATCAATATCAGCGTCATCGACGGAATCGGGGCGTTGGTCAGTGATTCGGGTTGCCGTTCCATCAAAAAAGGCGATCATTTCATCTTGCCGTACGGCATGGGGCAAGTACGGTTGACGGGAGAGTTGACGCTGATCGTTTCCTTTCCGTGAATGGGCGCCGTATGTCAAGAACCACCCAAGCGGGTCGGGAATATCCTGTCTCTGGCATATCACCATGAGCAGGAGGAATTGTGATGCGCTTGAGTCGTTGGATATCGGGGTGGTTGGTGTTGGTGTGGGGGATGTGTTTGACGTTATCCCAATCATGGGCCGCCTCCCCGCCGACAAATCAGTTGGTGAAGTCGACGGTGTCGACGAAGGTACCGTCGGAAAAAACGTTGCGGGTCGGTCGGTTGACCGGTTATTTTCAGCAAGCGGCCAAAGAGTTCGGAGTGCCCGTGCAGGTGTTGAAGGCTGTAGGCTATGCCGAAACCCGGTGGATGGATCACGGGAGGAAACCGAGTCAATTGAACGGATACGGGATCATGCACTTGGCGGACAATCCCGCCAACCACACGTTGAAAGAAGCGGCTCGCTTGTTGGGCGTGCCGGTGCATACATTGAAAACCGATGTTCAGCAGAACATCAGGGGAGCGGCTGCGGTCATGGCGCAGGAAGCACGCCGGCAATATGCGGGTCGCCTCCCGTCCAACCTGGGTGATTGGTATACGGTGGTAGCGGCCTACGGCGGTACCGGTTCCAAATTGACAACCAAATGGTACGCGGATGAAGTGTTTCGGATCATCCAGCGCGGCGCGTACCGGACCGTCGGGGGAGAAGATGTGTGGCTGTCACCCGCGCGAGTGACACCGAACCGCGGCCCTTATGCGGAAGTGAAAGAGGTATTGCCCTTTGCTGCACCGGATTATCCGGGGGCTTCATGGGTTCCGGCCAACAGCGGCAATTACACGGCAGCCAATCGGGAAGCGGATGGAAATGCGATCAATTATGTGATTATTCATACGACGGAAGGGAGTTATGCGGGGACGATCAGTTGGTTCCAAAATCCGTCGGCCAAAGTGAGCGCTCATTACGTCATCCGTTCCAGCGACGGGGCGATCACGCAGATGGTGCAAAACAAGGATATTGCCTGGCACGCGGGAAACTGGGATTACAATGTCCACAGTATCGGGATCGAACATGAGGGATACGTGAACGATCCCAGTTGGTACACGGATACGATGTATCGGGCTTCGGCCAACCTGACGCGTTGGATTTGCGACAGATACGGCATTCCGAAAGACCGGGCGCACATCATCGGGCATCATGAAGTGCCGGGAGCGACGCATACCGATCCGGGACCGGGATGGGACTGGAACTATTATATGTCCCTGGTGACCCAGGCACCCTCGATCATCGTCGACAACGCCACGTCAGGGCGGTTCTCGTCCGGTGCCAATTGGCAGATCAGCTCTTGGAACACGCAAAAATACGGTTCCGATTACCGATTTGCCACCCCGCAGTCGATCAGCGATGCGGCTTGGTATAAAGTGAACATCGCCACGGCCGGCAATTATGATGTATATGCCTGGTGGCCGGCCAACAGCGGATACAACAGCGCGACGCCTTTCGTGATCAAAACGGCCACCGGCAACAAGACAGTGTATAAAGATCAGCGCGTCAACGGCGGCAAATGGGTGTTGCTCGGCACGTTTTCATTGGGTGCGGGTGACGATTGGATCATCGGCGTCTCCCGTTGGACTACCGGCAGTGGATATGTGATCGCCGATGCGGTCAAAGTGGTGAAACGTTGAGTGCAGGATCATCTGTGAATAAAAAACGGATCGTTTCCCCGTTTTGTTTGGGTGAAGCGATCGGCAGTGTCATATGCAAGGAAATGATGGATTACGATATGTTCCCCAAAGCGGAATCAACATTTTTCTTCGGGTTGGCCCAATCAGCGTTTTCTATCAATCTCAACAACGGCGAAAACAGATGAAATCCCATCAAATTGCAAAAACCTAAAAGCATGTCATAACAGACGGGAGCCAAAACCCGCTGTGTCCCGGATGATGGGGCCGGGAAGCGGTCGGCTCCCTTTTTGTTCAATAGGGCGATGGATGTTTATCGCGTCCGTTTGCGGACGGAACCGTTTTTTCCGATGATATGGGCGGTCCGGTCACCGAAGGCGCGGTGCTTTTGCGATTTGCCTTGTTGCACCACTGCGACGGAACGTTTGCCGCGGGGTTTGTTGGCCAGTTCTTCGTGTACGGGAATCTGCTGGAAAATCCGGTGCATGATCGAGGACAGCTTCACGGATAACCCTCCTCTCAAACCATAAGGTTACTATATGGTATATGCAAGTCTGGCAAGAGTGTTCGAGAAATGGGTTTTACAGTCAGAGAGCTTGTCTTTTTGTTCTCAATAAAGAAGTCCTCGTGTGAGGACTGGAGACGACTGACAAGTGTTGAACCACTCTCGCGGGTGAGCCGTTTTATCGTTTGATTTTGCAAGTTCGCAGATTCCCGCAGGTATTTTCCACTCTTTTGAGAGGAGTAAGATTCATTTCCTGGTGGTGTGGAGATTCAAAACGGGAAATCGGAGTCCGTGGTCATCGCAAACGCAACGGTTTGATGCACTGTTCCAGTTTCATCGACCGGGACGCTTTAAAATAGAGAACTGATCCGGCAGGCAGATTGTGACGCAAGTGGTTGACCAGTGACATCCCGGAGGAAAAGGAGCGGATGCGGGATCCCGGCATTCCTGCCTCTTTGGCGGCAGCGGCGATGGACCTGGCGCGCGGGCCGATCGTGAACAGATAACTGATCTGCAAGCGGGCCACTTCCCGCCCGACCTCCCGGTGCCCGCTCTCGGTGAGCCTGCCCAGTTCTGACATGTCCCCCAGTACGGCGACTGTGGTCCGCCCTGCCCCGATCTTCTTCAACACTTTCAATCCGGCGATCATTGAGTCGGGATTGGCATTGTACGCGTCATTGATCAGTGTGTGACCGTTGATGCCGCGCAGGGGTTGCAGGCGCATCGGCGGCGGCGTAAACGAGCGCAATCCGCGCCGAATCGATTCCGTCGGCACTTTCATCAATCGGCCGACAGCGATGGCGGCCAGCGCATTGTAGACGTTGTGCGTCCCCCAAACCGGGATAAAATACGGCGTGCTGTTGACCTCAAACGAGATGCCTTTTCTGGTAAATCGAATGTTTTGCGCTCTCACATTGGCAGGCCGGTAGATGCCGAACGTGACGACTTTCCCTTGAAAACGGCGCAGAGACAATTTGCGTGTACCGGGGTCATCGGCGTTGAGCACGATGATGCCACCGGGTCTGAGGCCGTCGATCATTTCCTGTTTGGCACGTGCCACATTCTCCACCGAGCTGCCCAGTTTCCCCGCATGAGCTCTTCCCACGTTGGTGATGATCCCGATAGACGGCTTGGAAAACAAGCACTGACTGCGGATGTTACCGAAGTTGGCCATCCCCATTTCCAGCACGACGACCTGATGACTGGGGCGCAAACGGAAAAAATGGCTGGGAATGCAGGAGAAAACATTGTTGTTGGCCCAAGACTTCAGCGTGCGGTATTTTTGCATGAGAATGGAGGCGATCATTTCCTTGGTCGTCGATTTGCCGCAACTGCCGGTCACGCCGATTACCATCGGTTGATGACATTGTACGTATTGCCATTTGGCCAGTTTCAAGGCGGCCACAAACGGATCGGAAACGCGGATGACTGCATGCCCGGCGGGAATTCGGTGTTCCCAGCCCGCAGGGACGACGATACAGCCGGCCCGCGTGGCCCGCAAATTCCGCATCACCGCTGCCATATTTTTGATTTTCTTCGGGTCGAGAAAGAAGACAACGCCCGGACGGACATATTTGGAGCTGTACTGGATGGCGGAACGAATGGCTTTGCGCGGGGAGCCGCGGTAAATGCGTCCGCCGATGATGGCGGCCAATTGCTTCATCTGAATCGGATACAACTCCGTCACCCCAATAAATTCTTGTCCTGACACGTTATTGTATGGTGGTATCGTCCTTGTTGAATGGGGATAATGCCATACAATGACACAAATTAAACACAGGCCCAAGCGGATGTGTGAGCGCCGGCTTCAGACCTGGCGGGGATCTGTAACGGAGGTTATCGTTCTTTTTTCCGTCGCAACACCGCGTTGAAAACGGTGATGTGTTTTTCCCGCTCATCAGTGTTTCGATATCGGGATCGCAACAGGTTATTCAGCGAAGACAGCGATTCAAAGGAGTGTCATTTTGTAACCAATCTTCCCGGGGGGGATTATGATGGTAGAGAATGGGCAAACAGCGTCAAATGATCGGGGGACGTATGTATGAACATTCCTTTTATCGTCAAGGTGAACAACGTTTCGTCCCGAGGGGATGTGAATTTTGGCCTCAATCTTCTCTTGCAGCAGGATGCGTTTCAAAAAAACAATTCACCTGTTTCCAACTACGGTGACGGAACGCTGTTCTTCGTGTTCTCACCGGTAAACGATCCTGAAGCAATCGATACGCAAGTCAACCAGGTAAAGCTGTTTCCATGATCGAAAGAAGAAGCACCCCATGCGCATGCACGGGGTGCTTCTCGGTTGGAAGCAAATCAGTAACCGAAGCCCACTCCGGCAAAGACGAAGATGGTGGCGATCACCAACAGGAAGATCAGCAGACGGCGCAGACCGAATCCGAAGCCATATCCACCATATCCGAAACCGCTCATGGAATCCAACTCCTCTCTGTGCTTTCGTGTTAATGTATTAGGGAGAAGGAGGAAGGGGAACCGTATTTGTCCCGATTTGAATAAAATCGGGCGGGGATGTTTGGATGGACCAACACGGCCTGAAGCGAGTATGGTCAGAGTAACAGCGCCGAACGGGCGTTTCGCAGGCACAACGCAGTCCATCAAGAGAGTCTGTTTGTGCCCAACGGCCCACTCGGGGTACAATGGACATGTGCGCAAATGAACGGTCAGGTCGTGTCCGGGTCAGGGCGACATCGGGAACCATTTCCCGGGGAGCGACTTCACGTTCCCCATTGGACATGCTTGTACCCACGGATTGACCGACACGACCCAATAACAGTTGGATGACTACCGACCGAAAGATTGCGGGGGAACGGTTGTATGGACAAACTGGTATTGATCGACGGCAACAGCATCGCGTTCCGTGCGTTTTTCGCCCTGCCGCGCCTGACCAATTCGGCGGGCGTCTACACGAACGCGGTGTATGGTTTTACGATGATGTTGATGAAGGTGCTGGAAACGGAAGCACCTTCCCACATACTCGTGGCGTTTGACGCAGGCAAGACGACGTTTCGACACGACGATTATCAGGAATACAAAGGAAAGCGGGAAAAGACGCCGAGTGAGTTTTCCCAGCAGATCCCGCTGATCAAAGAGGTGTTGGATGCGTTCAGCATTCGCCATTTTGAGTTGGAAGGGTTTGAGGCCGACGACATCATCGGCACATTGGCCCGCCGGGCTGAACGTGCCGACCTCGATACACTGATCGTCACCGGAGACAAGGATTTGCTGCAACTGGTGACCGACAAGGTGCATCTGTTGCTGACGCGCAAGGGTGTTACCGAGACTGAGCGGTACGATGTCGAAGCGGTGAAGGAACGGTACGGCTTAAAGCCGGAACAGATCGTTGATTTGAAAGGGCTGATGGGTGACCCGTCGGACAATATCCCGGGTATTCCGGGAGTGGGGGAAAAAACGGCACTCAAACTGCTTCATCAATTCGGCTCCGTTGAAGCGGTGTTGGAGCATGTGGATGAACTGTCGGGCAAAAAGTTGCGGGAACGGGTGGCCGAACACCGGGAACAAGCCCGGCTCAGCAAAAAGCTGGCCACCATTCATTGCGATGTTCCCCTCCCGTTTGAACTGGAGGATATCAAATTTGTCCAATATGACCGACAACGGGTGTTGGAGCTGTTCAAGCGGTTGACCTTTCAATCGCTGATCGATCGGTTGGGGGGCGCGGGGGAGCCTGCCGAACGGGACGATGCGCAAGACGGTGCACAGGAGGTCGACGTCCGGATCGTACACGAATCGGATGCGCGGTTGGACGAGCTGCTCACACGGGATCGTCTCGCCTGTCACGTTGAATTGAGCGAGGCGAACTACCATCGCGCTGACATCATCGGTGTGGCGTTATCCGATGGAGAACGGCATGTTTACCTGCCATGGGAAACCGCCCGTCAACACGATGTGCTGCTGTCGTGGTTGGCCGATTCATCCAAGACGAAGATCGGGTATGATGTCAAGGCCGCCACCGTTGCCCTGCGACGGCACGGGGTACGAGCCGCCGGGTTTACTTTCGATATTTTGCTCGCATCCTACCTGCTCAACCCGTCGGAATCGACCCATGAACTTTCTGACGTGGTGCGGCGCAAACTGGACGGCAGTCTGCCGGACGACGAATCGTTCTACGGCAAAGGACAAAAGCGGCGCCAACCGGAACAAGACGAGTTGGCCCGCCATCTGGCGCGCAAAACGGCAGCGATGGTGCGTCTCCATCCCTTGCTGGTCGAGGAATTGGACGACGCTCAGATGATGTCGTTGTTTGCAGAGCTGGAGATGCCGCTCTCCCGCGTGCTGGCTGACATGGAATGCGTTGGGGTGAAAGTGGATCGGGAGCGGTTGGTGAGGCTGGGTGAGGAACTGAAAGAACAATTGGATTCCTTGACCCGAGAGATTTACGATTTGGCGGGCACCGAGTTCAACATCAATTCGCCCAAACAATTGGGTGAAATCTTGTTTGACAAATTGGGTCTGCCGGTATTGAAAAAAACCAAAACCGGTTATTCCACCAGTGCCGACGTGCTGGAAAAGCTGGCCCCCCAACATGAGATCGTGGAGAAGATCTTGCATTTCCGCCAGGTGGGCAAATTGATTTCCACCTATGTAGAGGGATTGCTGAAGGAGATCGACCCGGAGACAGGCAAAATCCACACCCGGTTCAACCAGACCATCACGGCGACGGGGCGCCTGTCCAGCACGGAACCCAATTTGCAAAACATCCCGATCCGCTTGGAAGAGGGACGCCGCATCCGTCAGGTGTTCGTGCCGTCCGAACCGGATTGGCTGATCCTGTCCGCCGATTATTCACAAATCGAGCTGCGCATATTGGCTCATCTGTCCGGAGACGAAAACCTGAAAGAAGCGTTTGTACGGGATATGGACATCCACACCAAAACGGCGATGGATGTGTTCGGTGTGTCAGAGGAGGAAGTGACACCGTTGATGCGCCGCCACGCCAAAGCGGTCAATTTTGGGATCGTCTACGGGATCAGTGATTACGGATTGTCGCAAAACCTGAACATCCCCCGTAAAAAAGCAGCGGAGTTCATCGAACGGTATTTTGCGAGCTATCCGGGTGTCAAAGCGTACATGGATCGTGTCGTGGAGCAGGCCAAACAAGACGGTTACGTTACCACGATGCTGAACCGGCGCCGCTATCTGCCGGACATCCGTTCGCGGAACTACAATCTGCGCAGTTTCGCCGAACGGACGGCGATGAACACCCCGATCCAGGGAACGGCGGCAGATATCATCAAGACGGCGATGGTACGCATGGATGAAGTGTTGAAGGCAAAGGGCGCTCAAAGCCGCATGTTGCTCCAGGTGCATGACGAGTTGATTTTTGAAGTGCCGACATCCGAGCTGGATTGGATGAAGGAAACGGTTCGGGAAGTGATGGAGGGGACGATGGCGTTGTCCGTTCCGCTTAAAGTGGATGTTCATCACGGTCCCACATGGTATCAAGCGAAGTAATGGATGCAGGAGGGGTTGAACGTTGCCGGAATTGCCCGAAGTGGAGACAGTGAGACAAACGCTGGAGCAATTGATCGTCGGAAAAACGGTGGCGGATGTCGCCGTTTTCCTGCCCAAAATCGTAAAGGAACCGCCGGATGTCGACCTGTTTGTCCAGCGGTTGATCGGGACTGAGGTGACCGGAGTGGGGCGCAGGGGCAAGTTTCTGCGCATCTTTTTCGGTGATTGGGTGCTCGTCTCCCACTTGCGCATGGAAGGCAGGTATTCGCTCGCACAACATGATGAGCCGGTGGAAAAGCACACGCATGTGATTTTCCGTTTTACCGACAAAACGGAGTTGCGGTACCGCGACGTGCGGCAGTTCGGTACGATGCATCTTTATCCGGCGGGGGAGGAGGAACAATACCCCCCGCTCAACAAACTGGGTCCGGAACCGCTGTCGGACGACTTTACGCTGGACGTGTTCCGCGCGCGGCTGGCCGGACGCAAAACCAAACTGAAAGCGCTCCTGCTCAACCAAGAGTTTCTGGTTGGTTTGGGCAACATCTATGTCGATGAAGCGCTTTTTTCCGCAGGACTGCATCCCGAGCGACCGGCAGATGCGTTGACCGAAGCGGAACAGAAGCGGTTGTACAAAAGCATCCGCTCCACCTTGGCCGAGGCGGTGCGGTTGGGCGGCTCGTCCGTTCGATCGTATGTCAACGGCAAGGGAGAGATGGGG
This sequence comes from Polycladomyces zharkentensis, assembly GCF_016938855.1. Taxonomy (NCBI): domain Bacteria; kingdom Bacillati; phylum Bacillota; class Bacilli; order Caryophanales; family Thermoactinomycetaceae; genus Polycladomyces; species Polycladomyces zharkentensis. The sequence continues at coordinate 62,566 of NZ_JAFHAP010000006.1, forward strand.
ATGTTTCAATTGCAAATTCAGGTATATGGACGCAAGGGCGAGCCCTGTATGCGCTGCGGGGAACCGATCACGCGGCTGGTCGTCGCCGGTCGGGGTACGCACGTTTGCTTAAAGTGCCAGCGGTGACGACGGGATAAGCACTTCCCATTCCCCTTTCCAATATGATAGGTTGGAATACCTGACGAGAAAGGGGAGAGCGAAGTGTGGTCAACTTTATCGATGTGGTTGCTGGCCTGTGCAGTCAGCTTTGACGGATTCGTGGCCGGCTTGACCTATGGTATGCGGAGAGTGAAGATTCCTGTTGTATCGGTCGGTGTCATAGCAGGGTTCTCCGGTGGATTGATGTTTCTCTCCCTGCATGCGGGACATTGGATCGCACATGGTTTCTCTCCGTTTTGGAGTCGATTGTCAGGTGCACTCATTTTGATCGGGATCGGCGTATGGACGTTGTTCAACAAAGGACAACGGGAGGAGGAACCGGTTCTGCGGCAGGCGGAGACGGGCAAGACCGTACTGTCCTTTGAAATCCGGATGCTCGGGCTGGTCGTACAGATTTTGAAAACACCGATGGCGGCAGATGTGGACCGGTCCGGTGTGATTTCTCCCATGGAAGCCGTATGGCTGGGATTGGCGCTCTCCTTGGACGCTTTCGGGGCCGGTTTGGGAGCGGCGATGGTGGGGTATCCGCCGTTCCCTCTCGCATTGGCGATCGCCGGAACCAGTGCCCTGTTTCTGTTGACCGGCATTCGGACAGGATGGAAAGTGTCGGGACGACGATGGGTGTCTTCGGTGGAGTACCTGCCCGGTTTGCTGATGATCGCCATCGGACTCTTTCGTCTGATTGACTAGGGCGTGTTTGTTCATTCCGTAAGGGAGCAATGTTTTCCCGGACGAGCGACTGACCAAGCCCTGACTGAACGAAGACTCGGGAAGCGCAGGATGGAAATCGCGGTCAATTTCCTCCAAGCGAAGCGTACTTTGCCCGCGACCTGGGCTGACCGGGTCGGAGCGGTAATCATCTGCATTCCTGCAGGGCGCAGGTGGAGCGAGCCGGGAAAGCACTGTGGACAACACCAGACACACTCTGGAAGGAGGGAAGCATGTGATTGTCGGATTGACCGGCGGGATTGCAACGGGGAAAAGTACGGTTTCCCGGATGTTGGCTGAACGGGGGGCACATATCATTGATGCCGACCAGGTGGCGCGGGAGGTGGTGGAACCGCACACCGAAGGATGGCATCGGATTCGTGTCCGGTTCGGCGAAGAGGTGTTCCACCCCGACGGGACATTGAATCGGCAGGCGCTGGGAGCGCGGGTGTTTCGTGATACCGCGGCACGGGAAGAGCTGAACCGGTTGTTGCATCCCCTGATCGTGGAACGGATGCAAATACTGACGGAGCAGTGCCGGGCGCGCGATCCCGACGGCATCGTTGTTTGGGACACCCCGCTGTTGATAGAAGGAAATTTGACGAAATCGGTCGAAAAAGTTATCGTGGTATATATCCCGGAATGGTTGCAATTGCAAAGGCTGATTGCCAGGGATGGTTTGAGCGAAGAGGAGGCTAGGCGACGGATTGCCAGTCAGCTGCCCATTGAAGAAAAAAAACGCTTTGCCGATATTTTGATTGACAATTCAGGAAGCTTGGCAGAAACGGAAAGACAGGTTGATCAACTATGGAAATCGCTAAACTCAAAAAATGGTTACGACCGGCGCTAGTTGCCCTGCCTCGCAAGCGGACGATGCTGATCGCGTTTCTGACAGTGGCAGCGGTCTTGTTGGTGGCACTTCCCTTGTTTGTACGTTGGATGTACCCGTTGAAATATGAGGAGCAGATTTTTTACAGCTCTGAGGTGAACGGTGCCGATCCCTTTTTGGTGATGGCCATTATTCGGGTGGAAAGCAAATTTGACCCTGACAAACGATCCGTCAAAGGAGCCGAAGGATTGATGCAGTTGATGCCCAGTACAGTGGATTGGGCCATTCAACACGGCAAATTTCCGTCGACGTTTCGGGAGAACGTGAAAGATCCGGCGATCAACATACATATCGGCACTTGGTGGATCGCCGGTTTGACCCGGGAATTCAAGGGTAACAAGGTGGCTGCGGTTGCCGCGTACAATGCAGGGCCGGGCAACGTGCAAAAATGGCTGAAGCAGGGGAGATGGGACGGAACCAAAGCGAACATCCGAAAGATTCCCTACGGTGAAACCCGACATTACATCCAACGGGTGATGTTTTTCTACGAAAAATACAAGACGATTTACGGACCGCTGGCACCCGAATAAATCGCTCAATCTCCAAATGGTATGACACAATCAGAGGGCGCGCTTGGATCCATCCATTTCGATCCGGGCGCGCCTTTCCTTTTGCACCCGGACTTCGTATCCCCGGCTCATGGCGGGGCATGTCGGGGATCGATCGCGTGTGTCAACCGACTCATCCCGCCAAAATCAGGGCGGGGTTTTCTCTCTTTTCTGCGTTGCAAAATGTGACATACTGATTATAATATATAGGGGAATGGTATGTTATATAAAGGACGGGAAGGGGAATTATTATGCCACTAAAAATGGCAATCAATGGATTCGGACGGATCGGGCGGATGGTATTTCGTAAGGCGATTCATGATCCCGACATTGAAATTGTGGCCGTCAACGCCACCTATCCGGCGGAGACGCTGGCCCATCTGATCAAGTTCGACACCGTGCACGGCATGATGATGGACGACGTGCGCGCGGTGGACGACGGGATCATTGTAAACGGATACAAAGTGAAACTGGTGGGTGATCGTGACCCTTCCCGGTTGCCATGGGCGGAACTGGGCGTGGATGTCGTGGTGGAGGCGACAGGCAAATTCCGCGACCGGGAGGGTGCCGGACTGCACTTGCAGGCGGGTGCGAAAAAAGTGGTGATCACAGCTCCGGGCAAAGACGAAGATGTGACCATTGTCATGGGGGTCAATGAAGGTGATTACGTTCCGGAGAAACACCATATCATCTCCAATGCTTCCTGCACCACCAACTGCTTGGCACCGGTGGTGAAGGTACTGCATGATGCGTTCGGTATTGAAAGCGGGCTGGTGACGACGGTACATGCCTATACCAATGATCAAAAAAACCTGGACAATCCGCACAAGGATTTGCGCAGGGCCCGTGCTTGCGCCCAATCGATCATACCGACCAAAACCGGCGCGGCCAAAGCGATCGGCAAAGTATTGCCAGAGCTGAACGGCAAGCTGAACGGGTTGGCATTACGCGTACCCACTCCCAACGTGTCGGTGGTGGATTTGGTGGCCGACCTGCGCGTGCCGGTCACGGTCGAAAAGGTGAACCGAGTGCTCAAAGAAGCGGCGGAAACCGCGATGAAAGGATACCTCCAATACTGTGAACTGCCGCTGGTCTCCTCCGACTTCAACGGCAACGACCATTCAGCCATCATTGATGCGCCCTCGACAATGGTGATCAGTGAGACGCAGGTGAAAGTGCTGGCGTGGTACGACAACGAATGGGGCTACTCTTGTCGTGTGGTCGATTTGGTCAAGCATATTGGTTCGTTTTTGAACCATGAAACGAAAGTGAGACAGGAAGCTACGGTCTGATAATGAGTTCCCCGCCAATCTCACCATGTTGACCGGCAAGTGGGAGGCACGGACGCCTCTCACAGCCGGTTTTTCTTTTTTTCCCACGTTGATTTCCTGTTGCAAATTTCCTGTAAGATGGAATACTATCAAAGCGACGGACTGGGCAAAGCGCGTTACATACGAAACAGTCAACGGTCCAATACGGGGAGGAATGTTGCATGCGGTGCCCTTTTTGCGGGAGCATGGGAAGCCGGGTTTTGGACTCCCGTCCGGCCAACGAGGGAAAATCGATCCGTCGGCGTCGCGAGTGCGAGGCGTGCGGCAGGCGGTTTACCACCTTTGAAACCGTGGAGGAAAAACCACTGATGGTGATCAAGAAGGACGGGGGCCGGGAAGTATTCAGCAGGGAAAAAATCCTGCGGGGCTTGTTCCGCGCGTGTGAAAAGCGTGAGGTGCCGCTGGAACGGCTGGAAGCGCTCGTGGATGAGATTGAACGCACCTTGCGTGAGCGGGGGGAAACGGAAGTTCCCACCAAAGTGATCGGAGAAATGATCATGGAGCGACTGGTGGATGTGGACGAGGTGGCATATGTGCGGTTTGCATCCGTCTACCGACAATTTCAGGATATCGATGCATTTGTGCGGGAATTGGAGGATTTGTTGAACAGGACGGGAAAATCCTGATCTTGTCCCATCCGGTGTGTTTCAGTGGCGGTTGTGTCGCTTTCTTTTTCTTATGATAAAATAAGAGGATGATTTTGGACGAAGCGACGGGGGGCTTGGTGGATGTCAATGTTATGGAATCAGTGCACACCGCGCGACGAATGGATCTGCCGAACCCGCCGCCCCATTCATCTGGCGGATATTATCGGATTGTTGCATTTGTATCAGCCAATCGTCGGTTCGACCGCCATCGCCCTGTATCTTACCCTGGCGTATCAGGCACCGCCGGATCGGGCTGGTCGATCGGATGCCCATCCTCATTTGTATCTGATGAATCTGTTGTCCGTTTCTTGGCAGGATTTGTTGGAAAGCCGATTTTTACTGGAAGGTGTGGGTCTGCTCAACACGTATGAGGTTCGCGAAAACACGACCCATCGGATTGAATACGAGCTGGTGCCGCCATTGGTTCCGGAGCGTTTTTTCCAGAGTGATGTACTCAGTATCACGTTGTATCATCGTTTGGGCAAAGATTCCTATCTGGCACTCCGCCGGCAGTTGCTGAACAGAGAAGAAGCTGCGGGGGAGCCGGATGAGCGAGTAAATGTCACCAAATCGTTTCAGGAAGTATTCGGATGTTTGTCTCCCTCGGAAGTGGCGGCTGCACAGTCGGATACCCCATCGTTATTGCCGATGGAAGGGGAGCCGACGGGGGTGACGGATGGACAAGCCCCGCCGTTTCACTGGGATGAGGCTTCGTTTGACATGATCCGGTCCCGTTTGAAAACGGTGATCCCGGATGAGGCGTGGACGGATGAGGTGAAGCGGCAAATTCAGGAGATCCGCTTCCTGTACGGACTGAGTGATCCGGACTTGCTTCGGGCGCTGCAAAATCCGTATATCACCAGGGGCGGTGAGATCGACATCGAGCGATTGCGCCGGTTTGTCAAAAAGGAATACCGGTTGCAGTACGGCGAACCGCCGATGATCAAAAAGAAAGCGTTGGTGTCGGAGGAAGGGAAAAAGGCGCCCTTACCCGAACCGGAGAAATCGCCGGAGGAAATGACGGACGAAGAGAAACATATCCGGGAACTGGAGCAACTGTCACCCTTGGAATTATTGTCGTATTTTCAAGATGGTATGCGCATTCCGGATGCCGATGTCGAGCTGGTCGCCCGTCTGATGCACGAATACGGATTGCCGCATGGGGTGATCAACGTCCTGCTGGAATACGTGTTGTATACGCATGACTACAAACTGCCAAAAGCCTTGGTGGAAAAAATCGCCGGGCATTGGAAGCGGCGAAAAGTACAAACTGCTCGGGAAGCGATGGAAATCGCCCGTCAAGAGTTGAATTGGGAGTGGAAAAAACAGCAGGGCAACAGACACCTTACCTCAAGGGGAACCCGGACCAAATCGATTCGGGAAGAGAAGCTCCCCCACGCAGTGGCCATGCAGATGGAACGTGCCCAACAACAGGCTTCCCAGCCACGGGAAAATGCCCGGGACGTCGAAAAAAACTCGGAAAGTCTGGCTGAAAAACGGGCCCGGATCCAAGCGAAACTCATCCAGATGCGCAAACGCCTCGGTGAAAAGGGGAATCGTCAGTGAATTCGATTGACAAATACGTCAGTCAATGGAAAAAACGGCTGAAAACCGATCCGGAACGACAGTTGCGGACCTTGTTGTCACACCCTTCTCTACAAGTATTTGTCCAGCGTCATCCGGATATACCGATGGAAGTGTACCGCCGTTCTTTGTCCCGTTTGCACCAGTACGTGCAGGAGCAGGAACATTGTTCCCGTTGTCCGGGATTGAACAGATGCCCCAACCTGGTGCAGGGACACCGGTCGGAGCTGTCTGTTTATGCGGGATATCTTGATTTCCGGATGACGCATTGTGAGAAGTGGGAGGCTCATCAAGAACAGCAAAGACGCAGCCGTTTGATCCGCAGTCACCATATCCCGCAAGACGTGTTGTCAGCCACGTTTGAGTTGATCGAACAGGATGAGCATCGAGCCGACGTCATTGAAGCGGCGATCGATTTTTGCAGTCAGTTTTCTTCTCATGGCAAGCCTCGCCGCGGATTATATCTGTATGGACCGCTGGGTGTGGGCAAAAGCCGGATCGCGGGTGCGATCGCACAGGAATTGGTCAATTACAATGTGGATTCCCTGATGGTCTATGTGCCCGAATTTGTGCGTGAGTTACGCGAAGCCATCAACGAGGGGTCCGTAGCGGACAAATTGGATGCACTCAAAAAAGTGACCGTGCTGGTACTGGACGATATCGGTGCGGAAACACTGACGCCGTGGATTCGCGATGAGGTGCTGGGGGCGATATTGCAATATCGCGTAGCCGAGGGGCTGCCTGTCATTTACACCTCCAACCTGTCGTTGGACGAGCTGGAAGATCATTTGGCCCATTCCAACAAAGGCGGTGTGGAGCGGATGAAAGCCAAACGGATCATGGAGCGGATTCGTCATTATGTCGACGTGTATTTCGTGGACGGCCCCAACCGGAGAGAAACCCAACGATCATCCGATTGTCCGTGACCCTGTTTTTTTGAAAAAGGGTATTGATTTCTATGGACGGGCGTGATAAAATAATCATCGTCAGTCGAATGAAATTGGATGACAGTGGTTCGGTAGCTCAGTTGGTAGAGCAGAGGACTGAAAATCCTCGTGTCGGCGGTTCGATTCCGTCCCGAACCACCATCTCAATGAGCGGAAGTGGCTCAGGGGTAGAGCACCGCCTTGCCAAGGCGGGGGTCGCGGGTTCGAATCCCGTCTTCCGCTCCATTTTTTTATCCTTTGCCGGGGTGGCGGAATTGGCAGACGCACAGGACTTAAAATCCTGGGGTGGGTTTCCACCGTGTCGGTTCGAGTCCGACCCTCGGCACCAAACCGTCATGCCGAGGTATATGACAAGATCTTGCGGGATCACAATCAAAGCCTTCTTTCCAACGGGAAGAGGGCTTTTATTTTTGGAACAGGCATTTTGATCGAAAATGGTATACAATCAAGGGTAAAAGGGTTGAAGGAGGGGATTCGGTTGGATATTTGGACAGCAATCCGTACACGTCGAAGCATCGGCGTGATGAAACCGGACCCGGTGCCGCGGAAGATGATTGAGCAATTGCTGGAGGCGGCGGTGTGGGCGCCTTGTCATCATATGACAGAGCCTTGGCGGTTTTTCGTGTTGACCGATGAGGGGCGCCGTCCATTGGCGCGTACGCTGGTGGAAATTGCCCGGGAAAAGATGACGGACCCCGATACGGACGAAAACCGGGCCAAATTGGCAAAAGAAGAGCAAAAGCCGTTTCGTGCTCCGGTGGTGATCGCGGTAGCGGTGTCCCCGTCCGACGATCCCAAAGTGGAAATGGTGGAGGAACTGGCGGCCGTTCACGCGGCTGTGCAAAACATGTTGCTGGCCGCCCGTGCAATGGGATTGGGGGCGATCTGGCGCACCGGTATGCCGTGTTATCATCCGAAAATGAAGGAATTGTTCGGTCTGGGTGAAAAAGAACAATTGGTCGGCTTTGTATACGTCGGCTATCCCGCCATCGACGCTCCCGTCAAAAAGCGGACTCCTGCCAGTGAAAAAACGCGGTGGATCGATAAGGATGGACCTTATCATAAATGACAGCCTGCATGGGAAATACGGGGCTCCGATTTCCCGTCTCCGCTCCGTAGCGACAGCGAGAGTTGCTCGGCGGGAAATTCGGACCCGCTCCTCTCAATAAGGGTGGCTGTTTTCCCGAGCTTGCCGTAAGAGGAGCGAGAGGGAAAAGCTCAACCGACATGTGATGGTAGACCAATAAAGAGCGATCGGGAAAACCGAGCCCTTTTAGGGTTGGGATGAAAGCGGGCGTCGGACGCGGGAGGGCTTCCGCTCTCGCAAGTCCGACAGAATTGGTACAATCAAGTCGGGAAATGCGAAAACACCGAAAACGACGATGCGAGCAAAGACTCGTGAAACCAGAAATCACCCGGGCGTGGACGAAGCCATCGTAGATGGATGTGGTAGCCACGCCCGGATGAAGCGAGAAGGCCTCTGGTGCTTTATCCGTGCGGAACAAGTCAGGTCAGCAGCCAGCCCGCAACACGCGGGCTGTTTGTTTGGCCGCTATTCCGCCAATTCCAGCGTGTCCAACTTCCGCGCGGTCAAATCGAACACGCGGAGCAAGTGGTTGTTGGTGTCGGTAATATACAGTTTGTCTTCATGAAACAGCACGTCGTTGGGTTCGTTCAACGGTAACTCGTTGCAGGCTTCGTCACCGATCCGGCAGGTTGTGGCATCGCTTCTCGCGATCAGCGTTTCGATTCGCTGCGTGGTCAGATGGGCGACACGGATGGCGTGGTTATAGGTGTCGGCGATATACACCCGGTCTCCCGCGACGTCCACGCCCAATGGATGCTGAAGCAGGGCGGAATCGAAATGGCCGTCCTTCATACCGAAGACAAACAGTCCCCGACCGATCAGGGTATGCACTTCTCCGGTTTGCAAATCGCACGTGCGCAGGGCAGAGACTTCGCTGTCGGCAAAATAGAGACGTTCACCGTCGTGCGAAATCCCGCTGGGTTGGGCCAGTTGCGCCCGTTCGGCGGAGCCGTCGACGATGTTTTCCCAGCCGCTGCCCGCAAACACTTCCACCTGTCGGGTGGTCAAATCCAGTTTCCACAATTGGTGCGGTCCGGCCATGGCAATGAATAATTGATCACCGACCAGGGTGCAATCCCAGGGTGAATTGAGCGGAGTGTCGGGACCGTATCCGCCCGTTGCGCCCCAACGGGCCTGTTCCCCTGTGCCGGCCAATGTTTCAACTGTGCGGGAGGCAAGATCCAGTCTGCGGATCATATGGTTTTCCGTATCGCAAACATAGAGGAATCGGTCGGTGACGGCCAATCCCTGCGGGCGGTAAAAGGTGGCGGTGTCAAAGTCCCCGTCCTTTGCCCCGATTTGGCCGGAACCGATCGTTTGCACGATTCGGGCGCGGTTACCGTTCACCTTCAGCTCCAAAATCCGGTTGTGGTTGGAATCGGTGACGAACAGATGCCCCGATGACGGATGTAGAGCCAGTTTGCCGGGAAACGACAGCGGATGTTCCGGGATAGGCGGGCGTCGGATGTCCATTTTCCGTTCTGCCAAGATCCCTCGATTCCGCGCTTCTGCGAGCGCTTGTCCGATATGGCGGTCCAGCGCATCTCGCAGTCCTTCTCCCGACCCCTTGGCCACCACGCGTCCATCGGCACCGATCAGAATGAATGTGGGCCAGGCGTTTACTGTGTAGGCATCCCACACCCGGTGATCCGAATCGACATACACCGGGTGTTCGATTTCGTATCGGGCAATGGCATTTCGTATGTTATCCGGGTCCCGCTCGTTGTGGAACTTGGCCGAATGTACGCCGATTACCACGAACGGTTCCGCTTCGTATTTTTTCTCCAAATAGGCCAAGTCCGGTATCACATGAATGCAGTTGATGCAACAGTAAGTCCAGAAATCCAACAGGACCACGTGTCCACGCAATGCCTCCAGGGAGAGCGGACGGTCCGTGTTGAGCCATATACCGTCTCTGGGGAATTCAGGTGCCCGAACCATAGACAAGCCCCCTTCGGGATGGTTTTGATTGTAGCATACACCATCGGCCGAAAAAAACGAAACACGGGTAGTATCACCCGTGTCAAGACTGCTGACAAGTGTTCATGTCGTTTCGGATGAGTCAGTCCGCCTTCGTTTTCCCTGATCGCTCCATCTGTGCCCTGCAAGGAAGCCGGTCTTGGCCGCTCTGAACCGCGGAGCGCGCAGGATACGGGCAAAGTACGCTTCGCTTTAAAGAAATTGCCCGCGAATGAATTCCTGCGCTTACCGGTTCTCCGCTCGGCAGGGCTTGATAAGTCGCTTTCCTGGAAAACGTTGCGTCCTGATGGAATTACCGGGACAAAGAGACGGAAAAATCGGTTCCCACGGACTTTGTCAACCATCTGACAGGGGTAGTATCACCCGTGGTCAGTTCACCATGTCATGACGGTTGACGCGTCACGTACGGAATCGGGTCTTCCACACCCGCTTCGGCAAACCCTTTCAGCCGCAGTCGGCAACTGTCACAAACGCCGCAAGCCGGACTTTGTCCCTGGTAACAGGAAGTGGTCAAGTGATACGGTACACCCAGTCGGGTGCCCAGCCGGATCGTATCCGCCTTGGACAAATGAACGAGCGGCGCTTCGATCACGATGGGTCGTTCCTGTTGCGACGTTTTGGTGACGCGGCGGATCGTTTCGTTCATCGATGCGATGAATTCCGGACGGCAATCCGGATACCCGCTGTAATCGACGGCGCTGACGCCGATGAAAATGGTGCGGGCTCCGACCACTTCAGCATAAGAGGTGGCCAGTGATAAAAAGATCAGATTGCGGCCAGGCACATAGGTGACGGGAATGTCGTCCGTGACTCCTTCGGTTGGCACCTCCATCTCCGGGTCGGTCAAAGCACTGCCGCCGATCTGGCGCAGGAAATCCAGCTTCACGATCCGATGCTGTTTGACGCCGTAAAATTGGGCCACGCGTTTGGCGTGTTCCACTTCGTGCCGGTGGCGTTGGCCGTAATCGAAGGTGAGGGCGTATATTTCATACCCTTTGTCGGCGGCGATGCCCATGCAGGTAGTGCTGTCCAATCCGCCGCTCAAAATGACGACCGCCTTTTCGTTCATGTTTTTCCTCCTTCCTTTCCGTCACACGCCCCGTTTGTCAGGGTCCCAGATGTATTTGTGCGTTTGCAGGTTCAGTTTGATCCGTTTGTTTTCACCGGCCAAGATCCATTCCACCAGCTGACTCGGGGGGAGCGTCTCCCACACCGGACTGAAAAGAATGTTCCCCTTCCGCACACAACGGCGGACCACTTCCATCGCCTCATCGAACTCTTCCCGGTTGGCGATGACGAACTTGATTTCATCCCGTTCATCCAACAGATGAAAATTGCTCTCGATCATCTTTTCCCGCTCACCGGAAGACGTCAGTTTGTAATCCATCACAAACCGCACTTTTCTTCCTTCCGGAACGCTTTTTCGCCATGTATCGAAACGGTCGAGGCGGATGGCGCCGTTGGTTTCGATATGAATGTCTTCCACCGATGGGAGAGCAGCCAACTCCTGAATCAACGCCAGTGCTTTCTCTTCATACAAAAGCGGTTCCCCGCCGGTCAGGCAAATGCAGGGATTGCCGTAGCGCTCTGCCTGTTCCACGATTTCACCGATGGTGGCGGTAAATTCGGGTGGGTATGGCGCGTAACTGTACTTGGTGTCGCACCAGGTACAACGAAGATTGCAGTTGTACAAGCGGATAAAGGTGGTGGGATAGCCCGCCTTCAATCCTTCACCCTCCACAGTCTGAAAGATTTCCACCATCGGAAGGGTGAGGGTTTTTGCATCCTGATCCTGTGTCTGCATCATGCTTCCACCATCCATTCGCGCTTGAGAAAAGCGGAGCTGGTGGGTGTCTCGTACAGACGCAACCATTCGAGACGCAATTCCTGCTCCGGCTTGCCCATGTCCGCCAACCCTTCCTCCAACTGTTCCCACATCCAGACGATCATGTTTTCCGCGCTGGTGTTCATGGGCGGCAGCACTTCATTCAGATATTGATGGTCCAAAGGTTTCATGATTCGTTCCTTGACCAATTGTTTCAGATCCTTGAAATCGACCACAATGCCGATTTCATTGACATATCCGCTCACTTGCAACACCAACCGGTACGTGTGGCCATGCAGGCTTTTGCATTTGCCGTCGTACAGATGGAGATGGTGTGCCGCGTCGAAGGTGAACGATTTTTCCACAGCCACGCGACGGTGGTGGTATTTCAACTGTTCTTTTTGAATATCCCGACCGAATACTTGCAGTTTTGGCGGAAAACGGTACATACCCGGCGCGGGGGATTCCCCTGCCGTCCCGGTTCCGTTGTCCCGCAGACGTTTTTCACTCATGTTAATCGCTCCCTAGTGTTGTTTTAAGAGTGGTGGGTTCTCGACACTCTTGGATAGACAAAGGGATTTCGCGGTTCAATCGCCACGAAAAAGGCCCGTTTGCAAACAAATATGCAAACCACGGGCCGGAAAAGCTTTTCTCGTGGTAAGTGTAACATATTTTCACGGCTTTTGTGCTGCACTTTTTGGCAAGTGACTTGCTCCGCACGGCTAAAGCACCAGAGGTACTCTCTTCGGTCGCCGTGGGCTTCTCGCTTCATCTGGCGTGGCAACCCACATCCATCCACGATGGCTTCGTCCAAGCCTGGGTGTTTTTAGGTTTAACGAGTCTTTGCTCGCATAGTAGTTTTAAGTGTTTTCGCACTTCTTGACTTGATTATACCAAAATTCGTCGGACTTGCGAGAGCTGAGGCCCTCCCGCGTCCGACGCTCGCTTTCATCCCAACCCTAAAGGGCTGGGTTTTCCCGCTCGCTCTTTATAAAAAACGGGAAGTGATTTCATCCCTGATCGATCCGATTGCCAGTGTGTAGGGTGTTTTCCACTTTGACCGTATTCACCAAAATTCACGAGTTCAATTAAACGATCATTTCAAATCAATGATAACTCATAGGGATATTGAATAAAATATTAAATTAATGTTCATAAATCCTTGTTCATTTTTTTGATATCATACATCATAAAATCGGTCAAACCGGTAAGAGAAGAGGTACATCAGGAGGATGTCAACGGTGACGAGGAGGTTGTATCTTTCACTCTTCCTTTCTTTTCTCAGTCTTTTTTTGATGCTGTCCGGATGCAGTGAAGGGAAGCATGAAGTGAAGCGTGTAGCAATTCCGGTTGATTCTGTCACTGTGATTGATGGAGATACGATCAAAGTGAAAATGAATGGAAAAGAGGATACGGTTCGCCTGTTATTGGTGGATACCCCGGAAACCCATCATCCTCGTCTTGGAAAACAACCGTTCGGAGAGGAAGCCAAGCGATTTACGGAAAGGATGATTGAAAACGCCAAAACAATCGAACTGGAAAAGGATGTTTCTGAACGAGACAAATTTGGGCGATTCCTTGCCTATGTATATGTGGACGGAAAATCATTGCAGGAAGAATTGCTGAAAAACGGCTTGGCGCGTGTCGCTTATGTGTATCAACCCAATGTCAAGTACGTTGATGAGTACGAAAAAATTCAGAAAGAAGCCCAAAAGAAAGGGGTCGGCATTTGGCAGTGGGAAAACTACGTTCAAAAAGATGGATTTCATAGAGAAGCAGTTGGGTTTGTGGCCAGTAAAAACAGTGATGTGTATCATCCGGCTGATTGTGATGTGGTGAATGAAATCAAACCGGAAAATCGTATCTACTTCATGACCGAACAAGAAGCCCAAGCCAGTGGACGACATCGGAGCCAGGTTGAAAAATGTTGGGTAAATTGATTGCGATTGTCGATAGGACAGATTACATCATACAGGGAGGAGATCCATAAGATATGTTGAAGAATTTGATGGCTCGACTCGGTCACGGAGCTGCCAAAGTGGATTTGGTGTTAAACCGAAATCAGTTTGCTTTGGGAGAATTTGTAGAAGGAACGTTGGTCATTCAGGGAGGAACGGTTCAACAATCCATCAACAAAATTGATGTTCGTCTGATGGTGATCGTGCGTTCACATGAAAGTGAAGCGACTCATCTGGTTACCTCCATCCCGTTTCATCAATCTTTCACGATTCATCCCGGGGAAAGAAAAGAGTTTCCGTTTCAATACCAATTGCCGAATGACCTTCTGCTTTCGGGGAATTATGTGACATACTTCTTTCAAACGGAACTGGATATTGCAGGTGGAGTGGATCAAACGGATCGGGATTATATCGAAATTCTCCCCCCGCAATCGTTGCAGCAAATCCTGTTGGCGCTGGAGCAATTGGGATTTCGTGAAAAACATGATTCCAGAATGTTCAACGGGTACGTCCAGGAATTTGCGTTTTTCCCCACCTCATATTTGAATGGTCAGGTTCAGGAGTTGGAATTTGCGGCCACTCTCCTCCCTGAAGGGGTTCGTTTGCAATTGGAGCTGGATTTGTATTCGCACGGGCGTGAACAAGAGGTGAAACGCGAGGTATTCATCTACAATGACCAGCTTCAATCCGTTTCAGAATTAACCTCGTTTATTCAAGAAATTTTGGATGAGATGGTCCAACACCCTCATTCCGCTTATCATATGGAACACCATTATGGATACCATGAACACCATGGATCTGGAATGGGAGAAGCAATCGGAGGCTTTATAGCTGGAGCTGTTGGTGGAATGGCGGTTTCGGAGTTGCTCGATGATGATGACAAGGACGATGATAAAGAAGAAAATGAGGATGATGAAGGCTTTTTGGAAGATTTATTTGAAGAGGACGATGATTGATGTTATTGTCGGGATGGAGTCATAATAGCTCCGATGAAGGAAAAAGGCATGGAAATCGAGTTTGAAGACGGTGAGCTGGAAATCGAGATTGGCGGATTGAAAATCGAAATCGGTGATGACGCGAAATAAAGCGGGATGACTGATATTGATCCGATTCACAAAACAGCTGCCCCTGGGGCAGCTGTTTTGTGATTGGTTTTACGATATGCTCTCGATTTCTTGTTTCACATCGGGATCGGGTATGACCGACAAACGGGTAACCCGTCTTTGCTCCACATCTTTTACAACAAAAATCCAACCGTCGTATACGACTCGATCTCCCTTCATGGGGATCTTATCCAGTTGGGAAAATACCCAACCTCCGATTGTATCGTTATCGGGATCTTCGATCGCAATCCCGAAATGATCGTTCACTTCGTCAATCAGCAATCGCGAGTCGATGATCGTTTCGTCTCCGATTTGTTGTATGGCAGGTTGTTCGTTATCAAACTCATCCTGGATTTCCCCGAAGATTTCCTCCACAATATCTTCCGTTGTTACCAGACCGGAAGTTCCGCCAAATTCATCGACGACGATGGCCATTTCGGAGCGTTTTTTCTGTAAAGTTCGGAGAATATCTTTCAACTCCATCGTTTCGGGAACCAAAATGGCCGGACGGACCAATTTTTCCAGAGCGGGTTTTTGGTTGTTCAGCATTTGCTCATATACGTCCCGGATATGGATAATCCCGATGATGTCATCTTTATCCGCCCCGCATAAAGGAAAACGGGTATGGTGAGATTGACGGATGATTTCCCAATTTTCCTCAAACGTGTTGTCGCGGTACAGCACCTTCATGTTGACTCTGGGAACCATGATCTCCCGCGCACGGCGATCGGAAAACTCAAAGACATTATCAAAAAGATCCAGTTCCGTTTCGTCTATGATGCCGCTTTTATGGCTCTGGGAAATCAATAAGCGGATTTCTTCCTCCGTATGGGCCTGTTGATGATCTGACAATTCAATTCCCATCCATTTGAGAATTCGGTTGGCCGTACCGTTGAGGATCACAATAAACGGCTGAAACACGTAGTAAAAGGCGTATAATGGGCTTGCCGTCCACAAGGTGGTTTCCTTCGCCCGCCGGATGGCGAGGGATTTGGGTGCCATTTCACCCAATACGATATGGAGAAAAGTAATGATCGTAAAAGCAATGGCAAATGAGATCGTATGGATGAGCCAGGAAGGCATCCCGAGGTAGGAGAGGGCCGGCTCGATCATCTCTGCGATGGCGGGTTCTCCGATCCATCCAAGTCCCAACGAAGCCAGCGTAATTCCCAATTGAGTTGCGGACAGATAGGGGTCCAAATTCGACAGGACTTTCTTGGCGATTTTTGCGCGCCTGTCTTGTAATTGGGCAATTTGTGTGGAGCGAACCTTTACAATCGCGAATTCGGCCGCTACAAAAAATCCGTTCAACAGTACCAGAAAAACCACCAGAAACAGTTTGAACGTGGTACCTAGAACACCGTCCAAAAGAACATAACCTCCTGAAAACAGCTGAAATCCAAATGGTATTGATCATCCCTTACTGTTAATCATACACAAATGAATACGGAAATAAAGGAAAAAAGATGACAGAAAATGAAACAGGCCGGTGTATAACCGGCCTATGGTTGACCAACGCTCATCCGGGGGAAAGTGACAGATACCGGAGTGCGATGTCACCGAGGGGGCTGGGTGCCGTTTCCGTCTTGGTCTGCGGCCATGGCTTTGCCGATATACGCAAAGATCTCCTGATCCAGCCCCATCTGCGCCCCGAAATCCGGATTTTCTTCATACATGCGTTGCAGGGACTGCCGGATGCCGGGATCGCCACCGGTGAACATCTCGACCAGCTCTTTCCACCGACGGGCCAACTTTTGCACGTTTTCATCGTGTGGCGGGACGGTTTTAACAGTCCGATCTGATCGTAGTAATGCAAGGTTCGGACGGTAAGACCGGACGCTTGGGCCAGCTCCCCGATTTTCCACTGGCGCTTTTCCACAGTGGCTCCCTCCTTTCTTCGGTTTCAGCATACAACCTGACGTCGCGTCAGGTTCAAGCCTTTTTTCATTGTCAAGACAAATCGGCGTGGTTTGTGGTAGGATGAATGTGGAAGGTATGTACGGTCCGAGATCCTGAACAGTTGGAGGATGATCGTATGGCCAAAATAGACGCGCTGCTTGAGCGCGCATTGAACGGGGAACGGCTCGGCTTGGAAGAGGGAATCGCCCTCTGGGAATCTGACGAGATCGAAAAACTGGGTTGGGCGGCCAATAAACTGATGGAACGCCGTCACCCGGAACCGATTACCACGTTTGTGATCGGACGCAACATCAACTACACCAATGTGTGTGACACCTATTGTCGGTTCTGTGCATTTTACCGGGCGCCGGGATCGGATGAAGGATATGTGCTGTCCAATGAGGAGATTTTTCGCAAGATCCAGGAGACGATCGACGTGGGCGGCACGGAAATTTTGATGCAGGGTGGGACCAATCCCAACTTGCCGTTCTCGTATTATACCCAATTGCTGAGGGAGATCAAAAATCGGTTCGACATTCATATGCATTCGTTCTCCCCGGCGGAGATTTTGAAGATGAAAGAAGTTTCGGGTCTGCCTCTGGAAGAGGTGATCCGTCAATTGAAAGAGGCCGGGTTGGACTCCATTCCCGGTGGCGGAGCGGAAATCCTGGACGACCGAACCCGTCGGAAGATCAGCCGGTTGAAAGGATCATGGCGCGACTGGATGGACGTGATGCAGACGGCGCACCGCCTGGGTATGCACACCACGGCCACCATGGTGATCGGTTTCGGCGAATCGTTGGAGGAACGGGTACTGCACCTGTTGCGCATCCGCGAAGCACAGGATGAGACAGGCGGATTCCTCGCTTTCATCGTATGGACTTTCCAGCCGGAAAACACCTATCTCCAACGGGAAAAGCTCCCGCCGGAAGAGTATCTGAAAGCGGTGGCCATCTCCCGAATCATGCTGGACAACATTCCCAACTTGCAATCGTCCTGGGTGACGATGGGACCGGAGATCGGGAAATTGTCACTCTCATACGGATGTAATGATTTCGGCAGTACCATGATCGAGGAAAACGTCGTCTCCGCCGCTGGCACGACGCACAAGGTGAACACCAACATGATCCTTCGTTTGATTCGCGAAGCGGGCAAGATTCCCGCCCAACGCAACACCAAATATGAGATTTTGCGGATTTTCAGGGAAGATGAATCGGTGGAAAAGGACTTTGTGATGCAAAACTGAGGCAATCAACGGGTGAGTGGATTCACGAGCGCCGGAGCGGACCGACCGCGCCCGGTGCTTTTTCCTCCCTTCAAAACCAAACATATGTTTCCATAACTGTAAATGGAGGGAAGTAAAGTGACCGGAAAAACCCATCTGGCGGTCGGGATCGCAACCGGAACAATTGTGGCCGGTGTGACAGGGGTTTCCGACGAATTGATCCCGACGGTGACGACCATTGCCGTCGCCGGCTTTGCGTCTTTGTTGCCGGATATCGACGAAGACGGCAGTATGCTGAATAAGTGGCTGTTCCGATTCGTCCCCAAAACCTGTCAACTTCGCTCCATTTTGCTGGCGCTTCTGGGAGCGGTGGTCTTATTCCTTTCCTACTTGTATAAATGGCCTGATTGGGCATGGGCTTGCGGGATTTGGGCGATGGTAGTCGCCTTCGTTCCGCATCGGACGATTACACATTCGATAGTTGGCACGGCTATTTTGGCGTGGGTGATGCAGCAGGCATGGCCCCAATATGCTTTGGCAGCGGTGGCCGGCTACGGTTCCCACTTGCTGACGGACGCCATGACGCCGAAAGGGATTCCGCTTTTTTGGCCGTGGAAATTGAAAGTCGGCTTCAAGGCGTTGGGGATTCGCGTGAAAACCGGTGGCGGCTTGGACAAGGTGTTGGGAATCATCGCTTTGTGGTGTGCTTGTCTGTTGATGGTATGGTTTGTATTCTCTTTTTTTTATCAAGAAGCGGTGGCCGCGGGACTGTTTTCGCTTCCCCAACCAGGTGAGTTGCGTTGTCGTTGACTGAGGCACAATGCCGTCATGAAGTGCTGTTTTTCGGGAAAACATTCCGGGAAACAGCTCTTTTTTTTGGGATGATTCCCCGAAACGGATTGGTTCCGTCAGCAAAATTGGGGCAACAAAGGAAATCGGCCAGGCAGAAACCGTGATGGTGATTCTGGACTCGGATCACAGCCGGGAAAACGTGAAAAAAGAATTGGAGCTGTACAGCCGGATCGTAACGGTGGGCAGCTATTTGATCGTGGAGGATACCACATCCCGTTTATCCGGAGCTTGGACCGGGGCCGATGGAAGCGGTGGGCGATTTTTTGGCCGGTCACCATGACCGTTTTGTCGGACAGCATGCGGGCAAAGTATTTCATCACCACCAATCCCAACGGCTTTTTGCGGCGAATTCGGTGAGTACAACGGAGTTCCGGTAAGCGACTTTTCAGATGGGGAAACAGGAGCAAACAAGAAAAAGGGCCCACCCGATGTCACGAGGATACGGAGCGGAGCCTGGATACTGCTTATCAGGTATGACATCTGCGGATCAGCTGACCAAGATCCGCTTTTTTTGTTCCAACAGTTCTTCGTTGGTGATCACTCCCTGCTCTTTTAACTTGGCCAGCCGTTCCAATTTGATCAGGATGTCATCATCCAGAGGCCCGTTTTCTGCCGATTTGGCCGATTGCACAATACGTTGACGTATAGTGGCGACGAGTGGTTGGATGCGCGTTTTGTCGATGCCGTTGATGCGGAGATGATTGCCGGAAACATGGATCTCCAATGAGCCGAACAAAATACCGGTGGAAAAGCCGACAGCGGCGATTTTGTGATAATCGAACGTCTCGACGTGCAGGGAGAACAGCCGTTTCTCCAGAAAGATCAACCGTTGGTCCGTGGCCACCAAAATGCCGTGACGATACTGGTACCGACCATACACCAGGAATTCGATGTTTTCTCCTTCCAAAAGCACTTGCGGCAACTGCTTGATTTCCCGCAAAACCATCCATGAACGAACTCGATTGAATCCCAACCGCTTGATTTGTGCACGTACTTCCTGCGGGGTCGGCATCGCTTATACCTCCTTTTTCACAAGGGGGGAGATGACTTCATCTTAAAAGATAAACCGATTTCAGTCTATTGCCAAAAGGTATTAATTTTCCTTTCGTCAGCCGTATGATTGATTCATGTATACCTCCGCCATCGCGTCCATATACTAGGAATAACACTTGTAGGACAAAGGAGCGGACGGGGATGGCGGCGTATCTGATCACATTGCCCAATCAAGCGAGGAATGAAGTGGATCAGCTCAGGCGCTGCCTGAACCGCAGGCAGGAACACCTTACTGCTGCCGGGTGGGACTGCCGGTTGCAGGAATGGGAAACGCCGGATCGCGTCGTGTTTCGGTTTTCCTGTCTCAAACGAGGTACAGAGGCGGAAAAAACCGTATGTCGGGAACTGGGGAAAGGGATTGCCCACTTTATCTTGTCATGTCGGGAACCGGCCATGATCCGGAGCTTGATCCGGCGCGGTTATCAGGCACATCAGCCGGGTGAAATCGCCCGGATTGAAGCGTATGCGGACCGGATCGCCAATGAGAAAAACAAGTCGTCTCGCCTGCGTTTGCAGAGAAAGGAAAAAATCGCCCGTCACCTGGAACGTTTTCTTCATACGAGCTCCATGCTATCTGTCGATGGGTTTATCACTTTCCGCTTAAAGTCGTATCTGCGGGCGTTGCGCAAACTGGTGAATCACGCCATTGATGAATATCTCCTGGACCAGGAATACAAGGAATTTATTCAACTCTTGCGCTACTTCGTATCCATGCAAAAACCAAAAGTCCAGTTGGTCCATGTATTGCATGAAGGGGATCGATGTTTTCAACTCCTGCAATCGGATGGGAAACCACTCATCGTTCAGGAAGCGGACAGTACGATTGATGAGTTGATGGAACAAGCGTTTTCGCACGAAGACCTGATCGTCAGCACGCTGCTTACTGTCGCACCCGAACAAGTGATTTTGCACACCCGTCACGAAGAGGCCAATGTTGTCCGTACGCTGAAGCAGGTGTTTGAAGGCCGGATCCATATGTGCCGGGGGTGCGCACGCTGCGGGGAGGAAGCCCATTCGCATTCGGATGCTTGACTGGGGTTTCCTCCTGTCTTATAATACATACAAATTTCACGTACAAATCCATTGAGGACAGGCCATGACGAGGACATGAAACGGTCACGCATGGTTGCCAGAGAACGGGGGCCATCGGCTGGAAGCCCTCGAACCCGCTGGTGATCGTTTTACCACCTCCGATGCTGCAACCGGGAACGTTCGTTTGGGGACGAATCAGTATCGGTTGCCGGGTTCACGCCGTTATCCGTGACGAGAGGGGCATGCCCGAGTCGGGCTTGTCCGAAAAAGGGTGGAACCACGACAACCACGCTCGTCCCTTTGGGCCGGGCGTTTTTTATTTGTCGAAAAGGAGGAAGAAGCATGAGCGTAGCGGTCAAATTGCCTGACGGTTCGGTTCGCGAGTATGATCGGCCGGTTACGGTGGAAGATGTCGCCGCTTCGATCAGCAAAGGATTGCACAAAAAAGCGGTCGCCGGGATGATCGACGGCAAGCCGGTCGATCTTTCCGCCGAGGTGCCGGATCAGGCGGAGGTGAAGATACTCACCCTGGACGATCCGGAAGGGTTGGAAGTGTATCGTCACAGCACCGCACACCTGATGGCTCAGGCGATCAAACGGCTGTATCCCGATGTGAAACTGGGGATCGGCCCGGTGATTGAGGATGGGTTTTATTACGACATCGATCTGCCGGTTCGCCTCACCCCGGAAGATCTGCCCAAAATCGAGGCGGAAATGGAGAAGATCGTCAAAGAAAATCTCCCCATCAAGCGCAAAGTCGTCTCGCGTGAGGAGGCGATCCGGATTTACGAGGAAATCGGCGATCATCTGAAACTGGAGATCATCCGTGATTTGCCGGAAGATGCAACCATCACCATCTATGAGCAGGGAGAATTTTTTGACCTGTGCAGAGGGCCGCATCTGCCGTCGACCGGGAAGATCAAAGCATTCAAACTGCTCAGCATCGCAGGCGCATATTGGCGGGGAGACGCCAACAACCAGATGTTGCAACGCATCTACGGCACCGCATGGCCGAAGAAATCGCAACTGGACGAGTATCTGCAACGGTTGGAAGAAGCCAAACAGCGGGATCACCGCAAGCTGGGCAAAGAGCTGAAAATTTTCACCCTGTCGCCTGAAGTGGGGCAGGGATTGCCGCTGTGGTTGCCCAATGGCGCGACCATTCGCCGCGTGATTGAGCGCTACATTGTCGATCTGGAGGAACGGCTGGGGTATCACCACGTGTACACGCCCCATCTGGCCAATGTGGAGCTGTACAAAATCTCCGGTCACTGGGATCATTATCATGAGGACATGTATCCTCCGATGAAGATGGACAATGAAGAATTGGTACTTCGCCCGATGAACTGTCCGCATCATATGATGATTTACAAAAGCGAACTGCGGAGTTACCGCAATCTGCCGGTGCGGATCGCTGAGCTGGGCACGATGCACCGTTACGAGATGTCCGGTGCCCTGGCCGGTCTGCAACGGGTTCGTTCCATGACGCTCAACGATGCCCACATTTTCTGCCGACCGGATCAGATCCAGTCCGAATTCACCAAAGTGGTACGGCTGATCCGGCAGGTATACGAGGATTTCGGCATCAAGGATTTCTGGTACCGTTTGTCGTTCCGAGATCCGGCAGACAAGGAGAAATACGTGCAAAACGACGAGATGTGGGACATGGCGCAACAGATGTTGAAAAATGCCATGGACGATCTCGGATTGGAATACGTTGTGGCTGAAGGGGAAGCGGCTTTCTACGGACCCAAGCTGGATGTGCAGGTGCAAACCGCATTGGGCAAAGACGAAACGCTGTCAACGGTTCAATTGGATTTCCATCTGCCCAACCGGTTTGAACTGGAATACATCGGCGAAGACGGTCAGCCGCATCGTCCCGTGGTCATCCATCGTGGCATCGTCGGGACGATGGAACGGTTTGTTGCCTTCCTGCTGGAATATTACAAAGGAGCCCTGCCGGTCTGGTTGTCTCCCATTCAGGCGCGTGTATTGACCATCTCTGAGTCGTTCAACGAATACGGCCAGCAGGTGGTTGATCGCCTGAAAGAAGCGGGCATCCGCGCCGAGCTGGACAACCGCAACGAGAAAATCGGATACAAGATTCGTCAGGCTCAGCTTCAAAAAATCCCGTATATGCTCGTCGTCGGCGAAAAAGAGCAATCCGCCGGCACGGTGGCCGTCCGTCACCGGTCCGAAGGAGATCAGGGTGCCCGGCCGGTGGATGATGTGATCGATCGGATTCGTCGGGAAATCGAAGCGAAGAAGTGATCATTGCGAAAGGTTGACGCTTGACAAATAAAACCGCCCATGATATGATTGAGCGGTGATCAAGCAGAAGCGCCCCGCTTCTCACCTTTCGACGCATATTTGCGCAGTTGGAAGGTTGTCATCGTCGATGATTCGGAAGCAAAGTGTGGGCGTGTGCCCGCACTTTTTTTCTTATCCAGCCCAAATACCCCTCGGAGGTGGCAGGTTATCAGCAGGGAACATCAGGTCAATGAAGCGATTCGTGCCCGTGAGGTCCGATTGATCGGCCCCAACGGAGATCAGATCGGGGTCGTACCGCTTAGGGAAGCGCTCCGCATGGCGCAGGAGGCCAACTTGGATCTGGTCAACGTTGCGCCGCAAGCGAAGCCGCCGGTGTGTCGGATCATGGATTACGGCAAATTCCGCTATGAACAGAGCAAACGGGAAAAAGAAGCGCGCAAGAAGCAAAAAACCATCCAGGTCAAAGAAGTTCGGCTCAGTCCGTCCATCGAGGAGCACGATTTGCAGACCAAACTGCGCAATGTGAAGAAGTTCTTGCAAAGCGGGGACAAAGTGAAGCTGACCATCCGCTTTCGCGGACGGGAGATCACGCACCAAGAGATCGGCCTGGGCATCCTGAACCGGATGGCCAAGGAAGTGGAAGATCTCGGTCAAGTGGAGCGCCAGCCCAAATTGGAAGGGCGCCAGATGATCATGATCTTGAGTCCGAAACAGCAGTGAGGAGGAGCTTGCATGCCGAAAATGAAGACTCGCCGCGCTGCGGCCAAACGCTTCAACAAAACGGGAACTGGAAAAGTAAAACGCAATCATGCGTTTAAAAGTCATTTGCTGGAAGGAAAGGCCATGAAACGTAAACGGAGACTGCGCAAAAGTGCCATCATGGCCAAAGGTGATGTGAAACGGATCAAGCAACTGATTGCCTACAAATGAGGTTTCACAATTTGTTGGATTGATTTCGGGAGGGATTGTTTGTGGCACGTGTAAAAGGCGGGGTAGTGACGCGCCGTCGTCGGAAAAAAGTGTTGAAACTGGCCAAAGGTTACTTTGGTTCCAAACATACATTGTTCCGCACTGCGAAACAACAAGTGATGAAGTCGCTGATGTATGCGTATCGCGACCGTCGTCAGCGCAAACGCGATTTCCGCAAATTGTGGATCACCCGGATCAACGCCGCGGCACGGATGAACGGTTTGTCCTATAACCGGTTGATGTACGGCTTGAAACAAGCGGGTGTGGAAATTAACCGCAAAATGTTGGCCGACTTGGCGGTGAACGACCAAAAAGCGTTTGCCGAATTGGCCAACCTGGCGAAAGAAAAACTGAACGCTTGATGAATGCGATCACCCCCTCGTCCTATGGGCGAGGGGGTTTTGATTGGAGGATCAACGTCCACATGAAGGGGACATATCCCAGAGTGTGTCTGGTGTTGGCCACAGTGCTTTCCCGGCTCGCTTCACCTGCGCCCTGCAGGGATGCAGATGATGACCGCTCCGACCCGGTCAGCGCAAGTGGGCAAAGCACGCTTCGCTTTGAGAAATTTGCCCGCGATTTTAAATCCTGCGCTTCCCGTGTCTTCGCTCAGTCAGGGCTTGGTCAGTCGCTCGTCCGGGAAAACATTGCTCCCGCGGAATGACCGGACACGCCCTAGAAGTGCATCAAATAGCGGAGGTACAGATACACTTGCGCGATCGCCAAAGACAGAAGCGTGATGGGGGCGCCCACTTTCAGGTATTCCACGTAGCTGAAACCCTTGCCTTCCCGGGCCGCGATGTTGGCCACAATCACGTTGGCGGAAGCGCCGATGATGGTGCCGTTTCCACCCAGGCAAGCGCCCAACGCCAACGACCACCACAGTGCATTCGTTTCCGGAGAGTTGACGGGAAGTCCGAGAGTGGCTGTCATATCCTGAATCAGCGGGATCATCGTGGCCACGAACGGAATGTTGTCAATGACACCCGAAGCGATCCCGGAGACCCACAAGATCAGCGTAGCGGCCAATGGGATGTTCCCTTTCGTGAAATCCAACAGTTGAACGGCCAAATGCTTGATGACACCCACTTCCTGCAATCCGCCCACGAGTGTAAACAATGCGGCGAAAAAGAAAATGGTTTCCCACTCCACATAATCAAATGCCTCTTCGATTTTCTTTTTGTCCAAGCCGATGAGCATCAGCACCGTCGCTCCGGTGATGGCGATGACGGAGGCTTCCACATGGATGACGGAATGCAATACAAAACCGAGGATGGTCAACCCAAGAACGAACAATGATTTTTTGGCCAATTTCCGATCCTGAATATAGGATTCTTCGTCCATCTCCATCAATCGGGAGACATGTTCCTCATCGGTGACCAATTGTTTTCGATAGATCCAGTACAACAGCAACAAGCTGACAGCGAGAATCACCAACACCACAGGTCCCAGATGGATCAGGAAGGCATTGAACGTCAGGTGTTCATTGGCCGATCCGATCATGATATTGGGCGGGTCGCCGATCAAGGTGGCGGTTCCCCCGATGTTCGAAGCGATGATTTCCGAGATGAAAAAGGGAACCGGACTTACTTTCAATATTTGGGTGACTGCCAGTGTGATGGGAACCACCAACAGTACGGTGGTCACATTGTCGAGAAAAGCAGATGCCACCGCTGTCAGCAGTGAAAACACGATCAGGATGCGGATCGGGTTTCCCTTGGCCGCTTTGGCGGATTTGATGGCCACATATTGAAAGACGCCCGTTTTGTTGAGAATGCCCACCAGGATCATCATGCCGATCAGCAACGTAATCGTATTCCATTCGATGTAGTATTCAAACACCCGGTGAATGTCCAGCACTCCCGCGAGAACCAGCAATGATGCACCCAACAGTGAAATCACGGCTCGATTGATTTTTTCCGTGACGATCACGGCATAGGTGATCAGAAAAATCGTGATTGCAATGATGGTTTGCCCCATGTTTAACCTCCTCCTGCAAATGGGGAGCTCCTGTCATAAGGGCCCCAAAAAAGCAAAAAGGAGCCCTTGGGTGACAGGCTCCTCCGATAGTCAAAAAGTTATTCATTTCTTTCACCAGTATAGCGAGAGACGGGCCGGGAAGTAAATGAAGAAATGGTGAACGTTTGGATTTAACCGCAGATTTTATTGATTGGATGCAGCTTTCGTCGGGGTACTGTCCTGGGTAGCGGACCAGTTGCCACCGTCGGGTTTGCGGTACCAGGACGCATCATAGGCGGTGGAGGAATAAGTATATTGGTCGACGATCGTTCCTGAAGGACTTTTCAATGTGACATCATCACCGGTATTGTTGAAATAGTTGCTGGTTTCCCATACCCAGTATCCATGGGCGGGGATGGTGGTGCCTGACGGGATCGTGTAGGGAGCGGAACCGCCGCCGACGATGTCATCGATGATATAGCCGCCGATATTGACCGGGTTGTCGGACGGATTGTACAATTCCACGAATTCCTTGGTATATGCCGTTTGGGGGGCCGGCAGAACCTCATTGATCAAGACCGGGCCGGTGTTTCCCCCGTTGTCGCGCGTGTAGCCGGCTGATTGCGCATCGGCTTCCGTCCAGAAAAAGACGCGGTTTTCAACCGGAATTTGTTTGTAGTTGGCCGGGTCTACGTAGGTTTTGGTGTAATAATCACCTACGTATTTGTCCGGTTGGCGGCCACCGATGCGCAAGCGAAATTCAAACGGCAGTTCCGTCAGCGGGTCGGCCGGATTCCAGATTCCCCGTCCCGCCTGTTTCGCTTCGAGCATTGCGGCGCGGTATTCCTCGTAATACTTCATGTTGGGATAGATGTAATACGTCACGGCATGGCCTTGGCGCAAGATCTCCTTGTTGACGTCGAGATTGCCTTTCCATACATGACCCAGTACGCGGCCGTAGCTGTCCTTTTCTTCCACGTCGGTCTCGATGGTGACTGGCGTTCCCGGAGGCAACAGCTGTTTGAGATAGTTGGATGCATCGTAGGCGTGGTGTCCCTGATTCTGCCCGTTGTAATTGGTTTCCGGGGTATCGACGGACACCAGACGAACAGTAGTGGACCCCAGTACCGGTGTTTGCAAATGAATGGTGTCACCATCCACCACATCCGATACGACGGATGTGTAAGTGGCGGCCTCTGCCCGATGGGCAGGGAACAGGAACGGCATCATCCCGAAGACCGCCAACAATAGGACCAGCCCAACAATCGTCCGCTTCCAACCAAGATGATTCACGAAACATCCTCCTTTGGTCTTGGGACTTTCGTCTCTCTCTCTCTTTTTATCATCACTTTTCGATTTTTTCGTAAAGTCCTTTTGTTTTTTTCATAAAAAAACACCTGCCCTGATGGACAGGTGAGAGGGTCGGGTTACGGACTGGCCTGCTCCTGAACAACATGACTCGCTGATTTTTCTCTTGGTGGCGTGTCGCCCCCTTGATTGGAGGTGCGCAGTGGAATCTCTTTCAGCCACAAGGTGAAGATCAGTGCGGCGAACAGCACGATCGCTCCTGCAAAAAATACGCTGTCCAGTGCATGAGCCAGTGTCGTCCTCAACATTTGGAGAATATGGTCAAACATCCCCGCCATGGATTCCGGAAGGCTGTTCCGAATTTGCGCCAATCGGTCCGGGTTCAACAGGATTTGTGGGTTGTTCAGGTCACTCAGTTTCTGCGCCAACACAGGGGACGGGGCCGGTTGTGCAGGATGTTGTGCCGTCAACCGTGACATTTCGTCTTTCATGTGGCCGGACAGAATCGTTCCCATCACGGCTACGCCAACGGTGCCTCCCATTTGCCGGAACAGTTGGCTGGAAGAAGTGGCCACACCAAGATGGCGGTGTTCCACAGCGTTTTGCACCGTCAGCGTGAAAATGGGAAAAGCGATTCCCAATCCCGTCCCGATGATGATCATATAGAGGACGACCGCGCCGTTTGTGGCATCGGTATCCAATAATGACATCAGATACATGCCGACCGCCATGAGCAAAATGCCGAACAGGGCCAGTCCTTTGTACTTCCCTGTGCGTGAGACGATTTGACCGCCGATGATACTGGCGACGACCATGCTCAAGGTAAGCGGAATGGTCACGAAACTGGATCGGGTGGCAGAAGTGCCGATCACGCCCTGGATGAAGAACGGGGTATAGATGATCGCCCCGAACATGCCGACTCCCAATGTGAAATTCACCAGGTTGGACAGGGTAAACATGGGGTTACCGAACAGATGCAGGGGTAGGACCGGATTTTTCGCTTTTCGCTCCACCCAGACGAACAAAATCAACGCCAGTATCGAACCGCCGAACAGGCCGATGATGGTGGGAGAGGACCAGGCATATTTACTCCCTGCCCAAGAGAAGGCCAGCAACAGCGGTGTGATGGTCAACGCAAGGAAAACCGACCCCGCTATGTCGATCGGTTCGTTCTCTTTGCGGCTGACCGACGGGAACAGCCACCAGATCAACAGAAAGGCCACCAGACCGACGGGAAGAAAGATCCAGAAGATCCAGTGCCATTCCCAATGATCCACGATATACCCGCCCAATGTGGGTCCCAGCACGCTGGCCACTCCAAACGCGGCACTCAGGGCACCCTGCCAACGTCCCCGTTCGCGGGGCGGAAACAAATCCCCGACGGAGGTGAACGCCGTGGACATGATCATCCCTCCGCCCAATCCCTGAAACCCGCGATACAAAATGAGTTGGAAAATATCAGTAGCAGTGCCGCACAAAAGGGACCCCGTCACGAAAAGTCCGATCCCGATCAGCAAAAACGGCTTCCGGCCGTAGATATCAGAGAGTTTGCCGACCAAGATGGCCGTGATGCTGGACGTCAGCATGTAGATGGTGAACACCCAGTTGAAATAGGACATGCCCCCCAGCTTGGAAACGATACGGGGCAACGCGTTGCCGATGATGGTCTGATTCAATGCGGCGAACAACATGGACGCCATGATTGCCACCATAATCGTCAGTTTGCGTTTCGTATCCAAATGCTCCATCCATTCCCCTCCTTCTATTCATTAGACCACAGAAAAATTGATTAAGTGAAATAATCGCCAAACGAAACGCGTCTGTCAGATTAATTTCCGAAACAGACGCGTCATCGTTTCGATTTCTTCCGTCGTCAAACCATCGAACCGACGTTGGAAATAAGCCCGTTTCTTCTCTTCCAGCTCCCGGATGGTCGTTTCCCCTTCGTTTGTGATCCGCAGTTCCACCACTCGTTTGTCGCGACGGGAGCGTTGGCGCTCCACCCAACCTTTGTTCACCAAACGATCGGTCACATTGGTGATGTGGCTGGCGGATACCTCCAATTCCTGGGCCAGTTCCGACACGGTTTGCGGTCCCTTCTCCCTGAGCTGTTTGAGGACGAAGAAATCGCCGCTGGAGATGGTTTCACCCAAGACGACCTGCATTTCCTTCCGCAGTTTGCGAATCAAAGTTCTGAGGGAAATCTCCAATTCATTCAGCAGTTCCTGCCTGGTACTCACACTGCACTCCTTTCCGACGAATGAAATGTTAACTTAGTTAATTATATAAAAAGAAGGGGAAAAGAGCAATTTTCGATCGGTCGGTTTCACGCTCTGATGGCCGTTTCTTCAAACTACTCTTGATCTTGGATCGGATTTTCTATAAAATAAGAAAAGTAACTTCCTAATATTTAGTTTGTGCAAAGGGGATCAATCTCTCAGGGGAAAGCCCCAACTCAAATAGCGGGAGGAATACATAAATGGCGAAACATATCGCGGATACGACTGTTTTGGCTAACGGCGTAAAATTTCCATGGCTCGGCTTGGGCGTTTGGAAAGCAAAAGAAGGGAGCGAAGTGGAAAATGCGGTAAAAGCGGCGATCCAAATCGGCTATCGCAGTGTGGACACGGCGGCGGTTTACCAAAACGAAGAGGGTGTCGGCAGAGCGATCAAGGAATGCGGGGTACCGCGCGAGGAATTGTTTATCACGACGAAAGTGTGGAATGCTGATCAAGGGTATGAGTCCACCTTAAAGGCATTTGAAACCAGCCGCAAGAAATTGGGTCTGGAATATGTGGATCTGTACTTGGTACACTGGCCGGTGAAAGGAAAATACAAAGAAACGTGGAAAGCGCTCGAGAAACTGTATAAAGAGGGATGGGTGCGGGCAATCGGTGTGAGCAACTTCCAGGTGCACCATCTCAAGGATGTGATGGAAGACTGCGAAGTGAAACCGATGGTGAACCAAGTGGAGTTTCACCCTTACCTGACGCAAAAGGAACTGCTCGCCTTCTGCAAAGAGCAAAACATCCAGCTTGAAGCCTGGAGCCCGCTCATGCAAGGGGAAGTGGTCAACGTTCCGGAGATTCAGGAGCTGGCAAAAAAATACGGCAAAACGCCGGCGCAAATCGTGTTGCGTTGGGATCTCCAGCATGGTGTGGTCACCATTCCCAAATCCGTGAAAGAACATCGCATCAAAGAAAATGCGGATATCTTTGATTTTGAACTGACGGCGGAAGACATGGCGAAACTGGATGCGTTGAACAAAAACCACCGCTTTGGCCCCGACCCGGACAACTTTGATTTCTGACGTGAAAAATCATCTAAACCAACGGAATGGTTACTTTTCAGATATGGTGAACTTGTTGAGCCGTTGCGGTACTTCAGGAACGCTCAAACACACGAAAGCTACCCCTTTCCGGGGTAGCTTTTCCCATTTATCAGGCAGACAGCACCTTCATTCACAATTGGCGAGCCGTTTCAGAGATCGCGATTTTCCTGGATTCCCGTTTCTGGCGTATTTGTCCTGAGCACACAATCATCCCGAAAACAAACCGGGATGGTTGGATCAACAAGCTGACCAGAAACAAAGCAAGAGACCAAGAAGTGACTGAACACGATTGAAAACAGGGATGGACAGTCATCAGCGTTTGGGAACACAGTTTGAAGCAGCCAACACAGAAAAGCTACCCTTATTCTGCTCTTGGTTAGCTTTTCCTGTTTTTTGAATGTTAGAAGAGCGAAAAACGAATCAGGACTCCGATTTCCCGTCCGAAGTTCAGCACTCGACGGGAAATTCAAACCCGCTCCAGAAAGCGCGAGTGTTCAACCGTTTTTTCAACAGAGATGAAGGATCGGAAAGGTTGGCACCTGAATAACGTGCGATGAATTTACCGATGACGTTTTCGGTAGACAATGAGCGAATAAACGGCCGGAATCATAGCCGTAAGAATGATTGCCGCAACCAACATCCCCACTGACATCCAGCCGGGCAGAAAAGCGGAGATGAGCATCAACCCGCCGGCAATCATCCAGAGAGGAGCCGCCAAGCGGTGGGTGCGTCGCCATACCTCTTCGTCCGCCAGTGTCCAAGGGGTCCTGATCCCAAAGAAATAGTTGAACCGGACCTGACCCAGGAAATTTCCGATCACCATCCAGATCAATCCGACCATCAGCAATACGGCCATCTGCATATGGATGCGGTATCCCAGGTTGAAAGCCAGGATCAAGCCGAACATCACGGCCAGAAACGTGGTGATCGTCAAGCGGAAGATCTCATAAAAACGGCGAAATTTGGCGTAGTTTTCCCGTTTTGGGTCCAGGACGGGCAGATATTTGGTCAGCAGGGGAATGGCCGGCAATAACAATGACTGACTGATCAGAAAGATGCTTTTGGGCTGGTATCCGTCAGGTTGACCGGAGAACCCGAAATGGACGGCCATCTTGGGCGGCAGGGCGGGATACAACGTCCATGCAATCAGGAGCGGGAGGATTGCCACCGCCAGTGACGCCCAGTCACACCAACGCCAATGCCGATCATTTCCAATCATGCTCATCATTCCTTCCGATTGGGAGTGTCACTGATCTCCATCAGCCAACGCAAAACCTCTTGGACAACGGTGGTGTTGAGCGAGTAGACGATATACTGGCCTTTTCGCTCGCTCAATACCAGGCGTGCCTGCTTCAGCAGGTTGAGATGATGGGAGATGCTGGGTTTGGTCATGTTGAAATGTCCGGCAATTTCCCCGGCGGTCAAATCCCCCTTTCGCAACAGACGGAGAATTTGCCGGCGCGTGGGATCAGCCAATGCTTTAAACGTGTCGTTCAGGAATATCACCTCTAAGATGATTAGATAAATATCTAAATACAGTATATGCCGGTTCGTGTATTTTGTCACGATTGCAAAAAAATCAGATCCCCCCCTGTGGACAGATTGGTGATTTTATACTAAGATTGTCAACAATATTTCTTTTATTGAGAAGGGGGCGAACTGATGCGAAGCGACAAAATCAAAAAGGGTTTTGACCGGGCGCCGCACAGGAGTTTGCTCAAGGCGACGGGACTGAAAGATGAGGATTTTGACAAGCCGTTTATCGGAATTTGCAACTCATTTGTGGAAATCATCCCAGGGCACAAACATCTGGACGAATTTGCCCGCGTGGTGAAGGAAGCCGTTTGGGAAGCGGGCGGTGTGCCCTTTGAATTCAACGTGATCGGTGTGGACGATGGGATCGCGATGGGTCACATCGGCATGCGTTACTCTCTGCCCAGCCGGGAGCTGATTGCGGATTCCCTGGAGACCGTGGCCAATGCGCACTGGTTTGACGGTCTGATCTGTATCCCCAACTGTGACAAAATTACACCGGGAATGATGATGGGGGCGATGCGGGTCAACATCCCGACCATCTTCATCAGCGGCGGGCCGATGGCTGCCGGGCGGTTGCCGGACGGACGCACCGTCGACCTGGCTTCCGTCTTTGAGGGAGTGGGTGCCTATAAGGCCGGGCGCATCGATGAGCAGGAGTTGAAACTGCTGGAGGATCACGGCTGTCCGAGCTGCGGCTCGTGTTCGGGGATGTTTACCGCCAACTCGATGAACTGTCTGGCCGAAGCGCTCGGGATCGCCCTGCCGGGTAACGGCAGCATCCTGGCAACCACGCCGGAGCGGAAAGAGCTGGCCCGACGCGCGGCACGGCAGATTCTGAAGCTGATCGAGGCGGATTTGAAGCCGCGCGACATCGTGACACTCGAATCGCTTGACAACGCGTTTGCGCTGGATATGGCGATGGGTGGTTCCACCAACACGGTGCTGCACACATTGGCCATCGCGCATGAAGCGGGCGTGGAATATCCTTTGTCCCGGTTGAACGAATTGTCGGAACGGGTGCCCAATCTGTGCAAGGTAAGTCCCGCCGGGCAATGGCACATGGAGGATATCGATCGTGCCGGAGGGATTTCGGCGATTCTGAAAGAGCTGAGTAAAATTGACGGTTTGCTCCACCTTGACCGACCGACGGTCACCTTGAAAACGCTGGGTGAAAATATCGCCGATGCCGAAATTCGGGATGAAGAAGTGATCCGTCCGCTGGAAAAAGCACATAGCAAGACGGGTGGATTGGCCATCCTGTATGGCAACCTGGCGCCGAACGGTGCGGTGATCAAAACGGGTGCAGTCGATCCCTCGATTCAGAAGTTCCGCGGTCCGGCGGTCGTGTTTGAGTCGCAGGAAGATGCGTTGGCCGGGATTATGCTTGGCAAGGTGAAATCCGGCGATGTCGTCGTGATCCGCTACGAAGGTCCCAAAGGCGGTCCCGGTATGCCGGAGATGCTGGCGCCCACGTCGGCGATTGCAGGCATGGGACTGGGCAAGGAAGTGGCATTGATCACGGACGGACGTTTTTCCGGCGCGACGCGTGGCATCAGTATCGGTCATATTTCTCCCGAGGCGGCGGAAGGTGGTGTGATCGCCGTAGTGGAGCCGGGCGATATCATCGAGATCGACCTGCCCAACCGGCGCATCCATCTGGATGTTCCCGACGAAGTGATCCAGGAGCGTCTCGCCAAATGGCAGGAACCGGAACCCAAAGTGAAAGGCGGCTATTTGCGGCGTTATGCGCGGTTGGTCACCTCCGCGAGCACGGGAGCTGTGCTGCGGGAAATCTGATTTGATCCATTGTCACAAAAAGTTTGAAATCTGGATTCACCTCACCCCAAGCTGATGGAATCGCTTTCACAAAATTTTTAGACAAAAAGAGTAATTGAACCGGTTGACATCCGCAAACCGAGGTGACTATAATAACACCTAAATAATCGAAATGGTTCAGTAAATCGGACAACGAGCAGTTCTGGTTGGGAGGGTGTCTAGGGTTCCGCCCGCGAGGGGACTGTGACCGAGCGACACCAGCACTCGCCGGACGGCGGGTGTACACCGTGAGGATAAAAGCCTCTGCGGCAGGTTCTGACCAGACTCGGTACCTGTGTGTATTTTGTGCTGGGGATCGAGTCGTCCACCTGTTGGAAGAGGCTTGTTTTTATTGACGAAAAAAACTGATGAGTCCAAAGGCTGTGAAAAGGACGGGAGCCGGATGGCGTGTCACAGAAAGTCCCGGGTTGATGAGACGGGATCACGCGCCGGTTGTCCCTCTCACCTTGGAGCCGACCATCGAAACGGGATGTAACGGTGCATCCCCGAGTAGGTGTTCTCCGGTTGTCGCCGTTATCGACGCGGTGTGCTCGCCGAGAGTGCACCGGTGGAGGCCGTTCGCCGCGAGGCGGCGGTGAAGTTGGGTGGTACCGCGAACCTTTCGCCCCAATCTAGACGACAGGTGTGTTCGCTGTTGTCAACGGGTGAAAGGTTTTCATTTTTTCAAAGGGGGTTCCAGAATTGTCCACGACAGCAACGATGACGACGGATCAGAAACAAGCGTCGACTGATCGTGAGCTGACCGGTTCCGAGATTTTGCTTCGTTGTCTGATTGAAGAGAAAGTGGAATTTATTTTCGGTTATCCGGGTGGAGCGGTGCTTCCGATTTACGATTCACTGTATTACGGGAGCATCAAGCACATTTTGTACCGCCACGAACAAGGGGCGATACACGCCGCGGACGGATACGCAAGGGCAACGGGCAAGCCGGGTGTGGTGATTGCCACGTCCGGACCGGGGGCGACCAACTTGGTGACGGGGATTGCCACCGCACAGATGGATTCAATCCCGTTGGTGTGTATCACCGGCAACGTCCCGCAAAATCTGATCGGTACGGATGCGTTCCAGGAAGCGGACATCACGGGCATTACCATGCCGATCACCAAGCACAGTTATTTGGTGCAGGATGTCAGAGACCTGCCGCGGGTGGTGAAAGAAGCGTTTCATATCGCCACCACCGGCAGACCGGGTCCGGTGCTGATCGACATCCCCAAGGATGTCTCCAATGCCAAGGCGCCTTTTTCCTATCCGGAGACGGTATCCATCCGTGGGTATCAGCCCACGACAAACCCGCATCCGCTGCAGATCGAGAAATTGCAACAGGCGATCGCCGAGTCGAAACGACCGCTGATTTTGGCCGGTGGAGGAGTGGTCACCTCCGGAGCCGATCAGCAATTGATCGCGTTCGCGGAACGGGCGCAAATTCCGGTGACGACCACATTGATGGGAATCGGTGGCTTCCCCGGCACGCACCCGTTGTGGTTGGGGATGCCTGGGATGCACGGGACGGTGGCGGCCAACCGCGCGTTGCTGGAATGCGATTTGCTGATCGGAATCGGCGCCCGGTTTGATGATCGGGTGACCATGGGGCGGATCGACAAATTCGCCACGGGGGCCAAGATCGTTCACATCGATATCGACCCCGCAGAAATCGGCAAAAATGTCGACACCTACATTCCGATCGTCGGTGATGTGAAGCGGGTGTTGGAAACGGCCCTTAAGGACCCGCCGGTCAGTCAGTCCCAAGCTTGGTTGGAAAAACTGAAGGGGCTGAAACAGCAGTATCCGCTCACCTATAAACAAAGTGACAACATGCTGAAACCGCAATGGGTCATCCAACACCTGTATGAAACGACGGGTGGGGATGCGATCGTCACCACTGATGTGGGTCAGCATCAGATGTGGGTGGCGCAATATTTCCGCTTCTCCCGGCCGCGTTCGCTGATCAGCTCGGGTGGCCTGGGCACGATGGGCTTCGGGTTCCCCGCCGCGATCGGTGCGCAGTTGGCCTATCCCGACCGGACGGTGATCTCCGTGACGGGAGATGGTGGTTTCCAGATGACCGCCCAGGAACTGGCCGTGGTGGCGCTGGCCAACATTCCCGTCAAAGTGGCCATCATCAACAACCAATGTTTGGGCATGGTCCGGCAATGGCAGGAAGTGTTCTATCAACGCCGCTACAGTGAAGTGGACTTGTCCGGCAGCCCGGATTTCGTCAAGCTGGCGGAAGCTTACGGCGTCAAAGGTTTGCGGGCACGTACGGTGGATGAAGCACGTCAGGCTTGGCGGGAGGCCCTGGATCATCCCGGCCCGGTCGTAATCGACTTCCAGGTGGACCCGGAGGAAAACGTCTATCCGATGGTGGCGCCGGGAGCAGGACTGGATGAGATGATGCTGGGGGATGAAAAAGCATGAGACACATCATTTCGATTCTGGTCAACAACCAGCCGCGCGTGCTGGCACGGGTGGCCAGCCTGTTCGGCAGACGCAATTTCAATATCGAGAGCATCAGTGTCGGTGAGTCCGAAGAACCCGGTCTGTCGCGGATCGTGATCGTGACTCACGGAGATGCCCGGACGATGGAACAGGTTTCCAAGCATTTGCACAAATTGATCGATGTGATCAAGGTGCAGGATTTGAGCATCCAACAGTCGGTGGCCCGGGAGCTGCTGCTGGTGAAGGTGGGGGCCACTGCCTCCAATCGGGCGGAGATCCAGGGGATCATTGAACCGTTCCGGGCGTCGGTCGTCGATGTCGGCATCAACAGCTTGATGATCCAGGCAACCGGTGACCGCGAAAAACTGGATGCGCTCATCGAACTGCTGCGTCCGTACGGCATCAAGGAACTGGCACGGACAGGGATTACCGCCCTGCCGCGCAGCATGCAGATTCAACCCAAAGCGCAAATGCATGCGTAAGGACTTCATCAAAGCGGATCCGTTCACATCACATACATTTTACGGGGAGGAATGCAACATGGTGAAAATGTACTATGAACAAGATGCACAACTGGACGCATTGAAAGGGAAAACCGTCGCAGTGATCGGGTATGGCAGCCAAGGTCACGCCCAAGCGCAAAACCTTAGGGACAGCGGCGTTCACGTCATTATCGGCCTTCGTCCGGGGCGCTCTTGGGAACAGGCGGAACAAGACGGGTTTGAAGTGTTTGAGGTGGACGAGGCCGTTCGCCGCGCGGACGTCGTGCAACTTCTGCTGCCGGATGAAGTGCAGGCCAAGGTGTATCAGGAACAGGTAGCCCCTCATTTGAAATCGGGATCGGCCCTGTTCTTCTCCCACGGGTTCAACATTCATTTCGGTCAGATCCGGCCGGCAAGCGACGTGGACGTGGTGCTGATCGCGCCAAAGGGACCGGGTCACCTGGTACGTCGCGTCTACGTAGAAGGTTTCGGTGTTCCGGCATTGATCGCGGTACATCAGGACGCCAGCGGTCAGGCCAAGGAGCTGGGATTGGCTTATGCCAAAGGCATCGGTGCCACCCGGGCCGGCGTGATCGAAACCACCTTCAAAGAGGAGACGGAAACGGACTTGTTCGGCGAGCAAGCCGTGTTGTGCGGTGGTGTGAGCGAGCTGGTCAAAGCCGGGTTCGAAACGCTGGTGGAAGCGGGTTATCAGCCGGAAATCGCCTATTTTGAGTGTTTGCACGAATTGAAATTGATCGTCGACCTGATGTATGAGGGCGGTTTGGCCAACATGCGGTATTCGGTCAGCGACACGGCTGAGTACGGTGACTATTCCAGCGGCAAACGCGTCGTGGGAGAAGCTTCGCGTCAAGCGATGAAAGAAGTGTTGAAGGAAATTCAGGACGGCACCTTCGCCCGCAACTGGATCGACGAAAACCGGCAAGGGCGCCCCAACTTCCAACGTTTGCGGGAAGAGGAGAGAAACCATCAACTGGAACGGGTGGGAGCGGAATTGCGCCGTATGATGGCCTGGCTGGACGATAAGAAAAAAGAACCGGTACAGTCTTGAGGACGAAGGGGGGATGGCCATGCGAACGGTTCAGATCTTTGACACCACTTTGAGGGACGGCGAACAATCGCCCGGCGTCAATCTGAGCACGGAGGAAAAGGTAGAAATCGCTCTGCAGCTGGAACGGTTGGGTGTAAATGTGATCGAGGCGGGGTTCGCCGCCTCTTCCCCCGGCGATCATGCGGCTGTCCGCGAGGTGGCGCGGGTGGTGACCGATGCTTCCGTGGCCAGTCTGTCGCGGGCGGTACAGCGGGATATCGACGCGGCGTGGGAGGCGTTGAAAGAAGCGAAGCAGCCCGCCATTCACATCTTTCTCGCCACCTCGCCCATTCACCGTAAATACAAGCTGAGAAAAACGAAAGAGCAAGTGTTGGAGCAGGCGGCAGAGGCGGTGCGGTATGCCAAACGGTTTTTTCCCGTCGTGGAGTTTTCTCCGGAAGACGCGGGGCGCACGGAGCTCGACTTTCTCTGCGAGGTGGCGGACGTCGTCATCCGGGCCGGTGCCGACGTGCTCAACATCCCGGATACGGTGGGATACCTGACACCGGATGAATACGCCAACATCTTTGTGCAACTGCGAGAGCGGGTACCGGCTGTGGAGCGGGTGAAACTGAGCGCACACTGTCACGATGACCTCGGATTGGCTGTGGCCAACAGTTTGGCCGCTGTCCGGGCCGGAGTGGATCAAGTGGAGGGAGCCATCAACGGGATCGGAGAACGCGCAGGCAACGCGGCATTGGAAGAAGTCGTGATGGCATTGTATACGCGTCAATCCTATTATCAAGTTACGACTACGATTCGACCGGCTGAAATTGCACGGACCAGCCGGTTGGTCAGCAAACTGACGGGGATGCCTGTGCCTGCCAACAAGGCAATCGTCGGTGCCAACGCCTTTGCTCACGAATCGGGCATTCATCAGGATGGCATGTTGAAACACCAGGAAACATACGAGATCATCCGGCCGGAGACTGTCGGATTTTCTCAGACCAAGCTGGTCCTGGGCAAACACTCGGGGCGGCACGCATTTCGTGAACGGTTGGAGGCTTTGGGTTATTCGTTATCCGATGAACGGATCAATGCCCTGTTTGTCCGTTTCAAGGAATTGGCGGACCGTAAAAAGACACTTACCGATGAGGACTTGGTCGCGCTGGCGGAGGAAAAGCAAGGCGAGGTTGCGGAGATTTTCGAACTGGAATCGATCCAGCTCTCCTATGGCAACCATGCATTGCCGACGGCATCGCTTCGTTTGCGAAACCGTCAAACAGGAGACCAAGTGGAAGAAGCGGCATGCGGCAACGGCTCGATCGATGCGATCTTCAAAGCGATCGATCGGGCGACGGGCGAAGAAGTGGAATTGCTCGACTACAAAGTGGCTTCAAACACACAGGGTACGGATGCACTGGGTGAAGGGTACGTCCAACTGCGTCAAGGTGAGATGACCGTGCAGGGTCGGGGGGTAAGTACCGACGTACTGGAAGCGAGCGCACGGGCGTATATCGATGCAATCAACCGTCTGCTGACGCGGAAGCAGGCGAAAAAGGATGCTGCGCTGAATGCGGTGTTGGGATGAAGGCAAACGGAGGGAGAGAAGCATATGGGAACGGTGAAAAAAATCGCAGTGCTTCCCGGTGACGGAATCGGTCCGGAAATCATGGAGGAAGCGCTGAAAGTATTGCGAAAGGTGGAAGACCAATTCGGTCATTCGTTTCAGTTTACCTTCGGGATGGCGGGAGGAGGGGCGGTTGACCGCGTCGGCAACCCGCTTCCCGAAGAGACGCTTTCGCTCTGTCAACAGTCGGATGCCGTGTTGCTGGCGGCGGTCGGCGG
The DNA here is from genome assembly GCF_016938855.1 of Polycladomyces zharkentensis. Taxonomy (NCBI): domain Bacteria; kingdom Bacillati; phylum Bacillota; class Bacilli; order Caryophanales; family Thermoactinomycetaceae; genus Polycladomyces; species Polycladomyces zharkentensis. The sequence continues at coordinate 102,420 of NZ_JAFHAP010000006.1, forward strand.
TCCCAAATGGGACAACAACCCGCCGGAGTTGCGCCCTGAGCAGGCATTGCTGGGATTGCGCAAGTCGCTGAACTTGTATGCCAACCTGCGGCCGGCCGTTCTGTTTGAGGGATTGGAGAATGCCTCCACCCTCAAGCCGGAAGTGGTGAAGGGTGTCGATCTGCTCGTGGTGCGCGAGTTGACCGGCGGCATCTACTTCGGTGAAAAGAAACGGGAGCGGTTGGAAGACGGCGAACAGGCAACGGATACGCTGGTGTACCACGAGCGCGAAGTGGAGCGGATCGTGCGGCGGGCTTTTGAGATTGCGCGCGGTCGCCGGAAAAAGCTGACCTCCGTAGACAAGGCCAATATTTTGGAAAGCTCCCGCCTGTGGCGGTCGGTGGTGGACCGCGTGGCACGAGATTATCCGGATGTGCAGGTGGAGCATGTGTTGGTGGACAACTGCGCCATGCAGTTGATCCGCCGTCCGGCCGACTTCGACGTGATCGTCACCGAGAACATGTTCGGCGATATTTTGAGTGATGAAACCGCCATGCTGACGGGTTCCATCGGATTGTTGCCGTCGGCCAGCCTGGGTGAGGGCACGACGGGACTGTACGAACCCGTTCACGGTTCCGCGCCGGACATCGCCGGTCAAAGTGTGGCCAATCCGGCTGCCATGATCCTGTCAGCGGCGATGATGCTGCGCCATTCTTTCGGATACGAGGAAGCGGCGACAGCAGTGGAGCAGGCGGTACGCAAGGTGCTGGCCGACGGGCATCGTACCGCCGACCTCGCCGGACCGGGTGCGTTGGCGGTCAGCACGGAAGAATTCGGCGATCTCGTCGTGGAAGCGATGAACGCCTATGAACCGGACCCGAAAGTGCCGATGGAAGCCGTCATGTAATGATATGGAAATCAAATGGTTCCCTCTGGTTCTGAGGAGAATGACACCCGGCGGAAAAACCGCTGGGTTGTTTTGTTTTGGGCCGATATTTTTGACAAAAAAACATCATTTTCAGAAACAATAAAAATCGAACGTTATTGGAAAGGGAGCTGCGATATGAGTCAACAGAAGAACATGTTGTTTGGGGAAGTCACCCTGACGCGCGACAGTATCGCTGAGGATCTCCGTCGCCTCGGTTTGCAACCGGGAGCGACCGTCATCGTACACAGTTCGCTTCGGTCGTTGGGATTCGTCTGTGGCGGACCGGTGGCACTGGTGCAGGCATTGATGGATGTGGTGAGGGAAGAGGGAACCATCGTCATGCCCACATTCACCGGTGATGTTTCCGATCCTGCGACGTGGGAGAATCCGCCCGTGCCGCAGGCGTGGTGGCCGATCATCCGTGAAACGATGCCCGCTTTTGATCCGCGCATCACTCCTGCTTGGGGAATGGGAAAAACGGTGGAAGTCTTTCGCACTTGGCCCGGCGTGCTGCGCAGTGCGCATCCCGCATTTTCGTTTGCGGCATGGGGGAAGGAAGCGGAGGCAATCACCCGGTCGCATTCACTCGATTACGGTTTGGGTGAATCATCCCCGTTGGCACGGATTTATGAGCGGGATGGTCAGGTTTTGTTACTGGGGGTCGGTTTTGATAACAACACCTCGTTTCATCTGGCCGAATACCGCGTGAGAGGGGCAAAAACGACGATCGCCGGCGCCCCCGTTTGGAAAGAGGGTGGGCGCAAATGGGTCACCTATCAAGAGATTCAACACGAAACGGAGCGGTTCCTCGAATTGGGCGAAGCATTTGAGCGGGAGACGGGATGCGTCATCAAAGGCAGGGTGGGGTTGTCGGAGGCAAAACTGTTTTCACAGCGTGCGGCGGTCGACTTTGCCAAGGAGTGGTTGGAACGACAGCGGCAGAAAGAAACATATTGACCTCCACACGGCTGAAGCCACCAGAGGCGCATCTTCCGGTCTCGGTGAGATTCCGGGGTGGTTCATGCCTCAAGTCAAATAACGCGTCATCCACTCTCCCCTATGATTTTTTCGTGCCTGTTACCGTACGCCGGTTGGTTTTCCCTTACGCTCATGGCAAAAGGATCACCGTATCATCGGATGATCGATTACGTTTGAAACCCGATACAACCCTTCGTTTTAGGGCGTGTCCGGTCATTTGGTAAGGGAGCAATGTTTTCCCGGACGAGCGACTGACCAAGCCCTGACTGAGCGAAGACTCGGGAAGCGCGGGATTGAAATCGCGGGCAATTTCCTCAAAGCGAAGCGTACTTTGCCCGCGATCTGCGCTGACCGGGTCGGAGCGGTCATCATCTGCATCCCTGCAGGGCGCAGGTGGAGTGAGCCGGGAAAGTATTGTGGACAACGCCAGACACACTCGAAGCGGACGGAGGGGGTGTATCGGGCGAATCGTCAGAAAACACGGAGAATATTTTCCCATAAAGGTAGTCTGCGCACGTCTTTTTTTCGTCTCTGTTCTTTACCCAATTCACGGGCGGGCTGGATGAACCGATGCAAGGACGGTGCCCACTCTTTCAAAAGTCGAATTGCCAGTTTTCTTTGTTCCGTGGTTTTGCATGGTACGACAACACCGCGCACCATCAATTTAACGGGTGTGCCCATCGGCGTGACGGTCGTTTGCGTTTCCACTTGTTCTCCATTGTAATGAGTGACCATGATCCTGCGACCGTTTTCTGAGTTCCACGCTTGGATGACGAGGGAATCACTTCGGTTTGCGGACGAGATACGAACCCGGAAATTGTCGGCATGCTCAAAATCTCGATATTCTCCCACTTTCTTGACGATCATCTTGACAGTATCAAGAAAATCCATAATGTTCAACACGCCATCCTTTCAGCGTTATGGTGCGTACCTGTCTGTTCACCCCTATTGACGATCTGGCCTGGCCGATTGTTGCACGGTTTGGGAAAAAATCAGGGGAAAATCTTTTGATGGAAGGAAAAATTGGGGAGCTTTCAGAAATGATTATACATATAAATAAGAAAGAGATGCTGGCCGCATCGAAGGAGGGAAAGCCATGTCTGCCATAGGGATTCTGATTTTTCTGACCGCAGTGGGCGTGGCGTTGTTGGTGGGATATATCGTGAATGATTTCGTCGGAAGGTGGAAAGCAGGCGAGCATGAGCCGGCAAGAGGAAAGGACGACCGGGGAAGATAACATGGGAAACCGACAGGCGGGGAACATTCCCCGCCTGTGATTTTGTGCCATTGTGACGTTCAGCGTGCCGCCACGGGTGTCGGCTTGTTTTTGCTGTTGGAAAAGGGTTGTTTCAGTTGTTCCTTCAAGCCGCCTTCCCACAGCTCTTCGATCTTCTTCATTTCTTCCTCGGACAGCGGTGTTTTCTCCGGCGCTTGTGCAAATTCGCGCAGGTTCTCTTCGCTCGTGATGTTGGGCAATACCGACTTGATCGCCGGACTGGCCAACGAGTAGAGGATCGCCGCTTGTCCAATGGTCCGGTCAGTACCTTCGTACAGGAATTTCATCTGACGCACCGCATCCAGACCGGCTTGCATCCACTTGATCGGACGGTGCGAACGATGGTCGTGTTTGTCGAAGTGCTTGTCCGGATCGTACGTACCGTCCAACAGGCCGGACGCATGAGGAACGCGGGCGATCAAGGCTTTGTTTCGTTTTTCCGCCTCCTTGATCAGTTCGCGGGCGGGGTCCTGCTCCAGCAGGTTGTTGATGATTTGGGCCATGTCGTACCGTTCCTCTTCCAGCGTGGCCAGTCCTTCATCCCGCCAACCGATGTCCGGTCCCAGCGCGACGCCGTATGTGCGAATCTTTCCTTCTTCCTTCAACCGTTCCAGCGTCTCCAGCACTTCCTCGCTTTGGATGGCTTCCATCCGTGCGTTGTGCAATTGATAAATGTCGATTACATCGGTTTTCAGCCGGCGCAGGCTCTCTTCGCAGGATTTGCGGATCGAGGCGGCATCCCACCGCTGGGGCAATTCGGAGTGTCCGCCGTGTCGGTCGCCCCGCTTCGCGTAGATGTCGTACCCGAACTTGGTGGCAATCACCACCTTGTCGCGAAGTCCTTCCAGCGCTTCGGCCAAGAGGGTTTCCCCCTTGCCCTGACCGTAGACGTCGGCAGTGTCAAAGAAAGTGATTCCGTACTCTTCGTATGCCATGCGCAACAAGCGTTTGCCGAACGCATCATCTTTGACCCCCCACCAAGGGGTGGCGACGGACCAAACGCCGAAGCCCACTTCGGATACCGGTGTGTCAATGCCGGGTAGATTGCGGTATTTCATCGGGAAACCTCCTTCTCATATCTCAACATCGCACGGAGGCGATCGGGTGAACCCACCTGTTTTCGTCGTCAGTACCTATTGTACCATTATTGCCGCGACGGAAACGAACGGGAGGTATTACATTTTTGTGGAGCCGACCGCCTGCGCCAATGCTTCGGCTGCCCGCCTGGGGTTTTCCGCTTTGGCGATGGCGGAGATCACGGCGACGCCGTCCGCACCGGCAGCCATTACTTTATGCGCATTGGATGCGGTGATTCCCCCGATGCCCACGATGGGGAAAGGTTCCTCCAATTGCTCGCGAATCGCCTGAAGCGCCTCCGGATAGATGGGAAACCCGGCATCCGCTTTGGAAGACGTCAAAAACATGGGTCCCACCCCGATGTAGTCCGCTCCGTCCTCGATGGCTTGCCGCGCTTCCGCGACATTTTCAGCCGACACCCCGAGGATTTTGTCGGGTCCGATCAGGCGACGAACTTCCCGGGCGGGCAAATCTTCCTGTCCCACGTGTACACCGTCGGCATCCAGGATGAGCGCCAAATCGGCCCGGTCGTTCACAATGAACGGGATGTTGTGTTGGCGGCAAATCTCACGCAGGTGACGTCCCAAAGCGACGGTTTCGCTCAGCGTAAGGTCGGAATTTTTTTCGCGAAACTGGAACATCGTGATACCGCCTGCGATCGCTTGTTCGAGCACGTCGATCGGGTCTTGGTCGGGGCAGTCCTGACTGCCCATGATAAAGTACAGGCGCAATTGGGATGAAGTGAAGGACATCCATCAACCCACCTTTCTATTTGAATTGCCGGTAAGCCCAATGGTTGGTGGGACCATGTCCCTGCCCGAGGTCAAGGGGGTGGCGAATCGCCTCCGTAATAAAGGCTTTGGCCGTTTTCACCGCCTCCCACAATGATTCGCCTTTGGCCAACTCGGCTGTGATGGCCGCGGAAAACGTACAACCCGTACCGTGGGTGTGGCGCGTATGAAAACGGGGCGCCGACAGAGTGCGGAATTCCCGTCCGTCATAAAACAGATCGACGGCTTCCTCGTCGTCGGTGTGCCCCCCCTTGATCACGACGGCATGTACCCCCATATCCAACAACCGTTTGGCCGCCTCCTTGCGTTGTTCCATGGTGGAAAGCGACATGCCCGTCAACACTTCCGCTTCCGGGAGATTGGGTGTGATCACGGTTGCCAGGGGAATCAACAGGCGTTTCAACGCATCCCGTGCGTCCTCTTTCAACAGTGCATGTCCACTTTTGGCGATCATCACCGGATCAATCACCAATCGGTGGATGCGATGTTCTCTGACTTTTTCCGCAATCACTTCCATAATCTCAATATTGGCGATCATGCCGGTTTTGGCCGCATCCACTCCCAGATCCGTGGCCACGGCGTCAATTTGGCGCGCGACTGCTTCCGGGGGGAGTTCGTAAATGCCTGTCACGCCCAATGTGTTTTGCGCAGTAACCGCCGTGATCGCGCTCATACCAAACACGTGCAATTCCTGAAATGTTTTCAGGTCTGCTTGGATGCCGGCGCCTCCGCCACTGTCCGAACCGGCGATGGTGAGTGCCCGAGCGATGGTCATGTGCGTCCTCCTTTCACTCTGTGGCGTGTCTGGTGAATACTGTCCCATTGTTTTCCGGGTTGCTCCGCCTGCGTCCCGCAAGGAAGCGGATAGGGCCACTTCAGAGCTGGAGTACAGGACGCGGGCTAAGTATGCGTCACTCAGCGGAAATGGCCCGCGATTTCATTCCTGTGCTATACGGGTTTCGCTCGGCCGGGCTTGGTCAGTCGCCCGCCTGAGAGAACATGGATCGTTTCAATGACCAGACACATCCTATCTTCTATATCGTCAGCAAACATCATTTTCCCGATCCATATTTCCGCATCGGGGGATTCTGTTCCATCGTGAAAGGCCTCATCTCATCATAGACATACCGGAAAGAGGGTGTCAACGGAGCTCCGCCCGACGAAGATTCCGCTGAATAACGGGTCATCTGTCTATACGAACCGGAATGGACGGACATATGTTGTTGAAGACTCCAACTTGTGGAAAGGAGGTTGCGGTGTGAGTCAGGGGGCGAAAACCAGTAGCTTTTTCGGCCTGTTCGGTTTTAAATGGGTGATCGTGGTCATCGTGATCCTGATCATCCTCGGCGTTTTATTCTTTTCGTTGTTTGGAGGCTTCGGGTTCACGCCGTTCTTCGGCGGTTTTTAAACAAAATGCACATACGCCTCCGGCAACGGAGGTTTTTTTAATTGATGTTTGGGGTGAAAAGGGGCGATGATGATGCCTTTTGAGCCTTTGCCGTTTCGCCGTTTCTCTTCGTTTGTCTGGCGCGATTGGAGAGCGATGTTTCGGGAGATGGAGAAATGGATGGACGATTTTCCGGGGTTTGGCCGCGTGGTGAGCCGGATCACTCCGACTGCTCACGGTATGGTGATCCAGACCCGGATTGGTGTGGTCGAAGAAGATGATGTGATCGATGTGCGGATGGAGGGACCGTTTTTGGTGATCCGCATCAATTCCCATGTCGTGCAGGATTCAGACCCGGTGAACCAGCGGCGAATTGACCGGCAACGCATGTTCACCCAAAGTTTTCGCATCCCGTTCCCTGTCGATGAATCGCGAATCCGGACCACGTGGCGGGATCGAATACTGACAGTGTTCGTTCCCAAACGGAAACCGGATAGCCCGTCCCACAAACCATCAACCCGGTGGCCCGACCGGACATCGTGATCCCTTTTTTGCGCGCAGGGCAGTTTTCAGTGTTTGGGCACTTCCCGACTTGATTGTTTCCAAATGCTGTTGGACTTACCGGAGGGACAAGGATCTCCCGCGTCCGGCGCTCGCTTTCAACCCAACCCTGAAGGAAGGGGTTTTTCCGCTCGCTTTTTCATAACCACTGCGAGAGCCGCCCGATAAGCGAAGAATTCGTTTTCTTCGCTTTTTTTCTGTTGAACGGAAAGGAAATGACTCCGTTTTTCCTTTTCCGCTTGCGGTGTGGTAAGATAGGACTCACAGCGGTGGTGATGAGGGTACGTTTGGATGAATCCATTCCGCACAAACGGGAGACAAGGGGGAAGCAAAAGGGTGACGGATGAGCTGCGTTCGATGTTGGCGGAGCTGACAAATGCGGGCGGTCCACCCGGACATGAGGGAAACGTTCGTGAAGTGATGCGGCGCTGGACCACACCCGTGGCCGATGAAGTGACGACCGACCGGCTGGGCGGTTTGATCGCCTGGAAAAGGGGAACGGAGGATGCACCGCGTGTCATGGTGGCGGGACATCTGGACGAGGTCGGCTTCATGGTGACGCGGGTAACGGACGACGGATATCTGCGGTTCCAGCCGTTGGGCGGTTGGTGGAGTCAGGTGTTGCCGGCCCAGCGTGTGGAGGTACATACGAAACAGGGAATCGTCATCGGTGTGATCGGTTCCAAGCCACCGCATCTGATGCCGCCGGAACAGCGAAACAAGCCGGTCAAAACGGAAGATCTGTTCATCGATGTGGGGGCTTCCAGTCGGGAAGAAGCGGAATCGTTCGGCATCCGGCCGGGAGATCCGGTGATCCCGCATTCTCCGTTTACGGTTTTGAAGAACGAAAAACTGTGGTTGGCCAAAGCGATGGACAACCGGGTCGGATGTGCGGTAGCTGTTGAGGTGTTGCGTCGGTTGCGGCATGCTGAACATCCGAATGCCGTGGCGGCTGTGGGTACAGTGATGGAGGAGGTAGGCCGGAGGGGAGCCTTTACAGCATCCGCCGCCGTCAAGCCGGATGTGGCGTTCGCCGTGGATGTCGGCATTGCGGGGGACACGCCGGGTGTCAGCAAGGACGAAGCCGCTTCCCGGTTGGGGGAGGGTCCGACCGTGGTGTTGGCCGACGGAGGACATCTCGCTCACCGCGGATTGTTGGCACTGGTGCAAAAGACGGCAGAGGAAAAGGGAATCCCGCTTCAGCCCGATACGCTCCCGCGGGGAGCCACGGATGCCAGTCATATTCACCTCCACGGCCGCGGGGTCCCGGCGTTGACCTTGGGTATTCCCGCCCGGTACATTCACAGCCATGCTTCCATTATCCACCGGGATGACTTGGAGAACCTGATCCGGCTGCTGGTCGAAGTGATCCGGAAATTGGACCGTTCGACGGTAAATCGCTTGTGTCATGGATAAAATAATGGGGAGAACGGGAGCCGGCCCGCGTGCAGGGAGAAACGGCTCCCTCCCTTCGCCGGGGCCGGAAGAAGAAACGGTTTTACGGCCGGGGTGGAATGGCCGTTTCATTGGGCAGGGCGCTGTGCAAGGTTTGAATCATGTGTTCTTGCTCATCCGGTTGGCTGTTTTTCCAAATCACTTCAAAAACGACCCCCAGTCCGGGCAAGAGTTTTTCTTCTCTTCGCTGGATCGAGTCAACCACCATCTCTTTCAATTCTTGCGGGTTCATCTCTTGAATATTGTGGATGACGGCTCCACGGATATCGATGTTCACTGACAACAACCTCCTTTTGTTTCTATTGTGAGCCGTCCGTCATCGAGTTATCCCTGGATGAGGCAGCAAATCCAACACAGATAGGTGGGTGAACAGAGGTGAGTAAGCAGTTTGCCGTAATCGGATTGGGACGCTTCGGCGGCAGTGTGGCCAATACCTTGAGCGAAATGGGATATGAGGTGTTGGCGATCGATCAGGACCCCCAGCGGGTGCAGGATTTTTCCCAAGTCGTCACGCATGCGGTCGAGGCCGATTCCACCGATGAGAATGCACTGAAGGCATTGGGTATCCGCAACTTTGACGTGGTAGTGGTGTCCATCGGTGAAGATATTCAGGCCAGTATCATGACCACGTTGATTTTGAAAGAGCTGGGCGTAAAAAAGATCGTTGTCAAAGCCCGCAATGATCTGCATGGAAAGGTGTTGTACAAAATCGGCGCAGACAAGGTGGTTTATCCGGAACGCGATATGGGCGTCCGGGTGGTGCACCATTTGATTTCTCCCAACATCCTGGACTACATCGAATTGGCGGAGGGGTACAGCATCGTGGAAATCAGCGCCGGCGACTTTTTTGCCGGCAAAACGTTGCAGGAGTTGGACATTCGGGCCCGCTACGGTTGCAATGTGATGGCGATCAAATCGCGAGACGGCAAAATCAATATCGCTCCGGCGGCAGGGGATGTCATCCACAAAGGAGATGTGCTGGTGGTGATCGGTAGCAATGACAATCTGAAACAATTGGAGGAGCATGCATAATTTGAAACCGATCATTGTCACGTCGCAGCACAACGACCAGGTCAAACGCTGGAGGAAACTTCAGTCGCGCAAAGGTCGCCAGTCACTGGGTACTTTGTGGATCGAAGGGGAACATTTGCTGGAGGAATCCGTCAAGGCCGGATGGCGAGTGAGGGCATTGATTGTCGATCAGAGTCGGGAAGCCGAGCATCGACCGTGGTGGGAAAAGCGGAACAAAAACGCGCCGGTGTACTTCCTTCCGTCCCGGTTATATCGCACTTTGGCGGATACGGAAACACCGCAGGGAATCGCCGCGGAAGTGGAAATCCCCAAAGGTGAGGCGGATCGGGCGATTCCCGCCGAAGGCGTGTTGTTACTGTTGGATGGCGTGCAGGACCCCGGCAATGTGGGAACCATGTTGCGAACCGCCCGGGCGGTGGGTGCGGCTGGCGTATGGTTGGGGAAAGGAACCGTCGATCCTTATAACCCGAAAGTGGTCCGGGCCGCCATGGGTGCGCTGTTCCATGTGCCCATTCGTATGATCGATTTACATGAGGAACTTCCGCGACTGCGATCCGCCGGTTACTGTGTGGTGGGAACCCATCCCCGGGGGGAGCACGTCCACTTTGATGTATCGTATCCGGGTCGTACGGCCTATTTGCTGGGCAACGAAGGAAGGGGTGTGGATCCCGCGCTGATGCGGTGGGTAAACAGCGAAGTCTCCATTCCGATGCCGGGAGGAGCCGAATCGCTCAATGTTTCCATCACTGCATCGTTGCTGTTGTATGAGTACCTGCGCCAACATCGCGGGGGGCACTAAACTGTTGAAACGAAACAAGGTTTTCGTTATACTGAAAAAGAAATTTTCTTCATAATTTTAATCGGCTGTGAAGGAGAGGAGTAGGCAGTGCGCCCTTGACAGGGAGGAGGTGCCGCGACTGAAAGCACCTCCAGGAAGCGGCTCGCCGAAATTCGCTCCGGAGCTGTCCCCTGAACCTGCAGTAGGGGGTACCGGCGGTGCTCGTTATCGCACGAAAAGCGGGATGACGAAGACTGGGCGTATCCTGATTCATCGGCCCGAGAGAAGGGGCCGGTTTCATGTTAAGACTTTCGTCGTCCAAAAAGGGTGGTACCGCGAATCTCTCGTCCCTTTGGGCGCAGAGATTTTTTTATTACATAGGCATAAGAAGGGAGTGTCCGTGATGCGTGAGCGGTTGGAAGCCTTGAAAGCGGAAGCGGAGCAAGCGATTCAGGGCGCAAAGGATCTGGAAGCGTTAAAGCAATTGCGTGTCAAATACTTGGGCAAAAAAGGGGAACTGACCGCCGTTCTGCGCGGAATGGGCGAGTTGTCTGAAAAAGAGCGTCCCGTGATCGGGAAGTTGGCCAACGATATTCGTCAAACGCTGGAGCGGAAATTGGATGAAAAAGAGTCTGCGCTGGAAGCGGCGGCCATGGAAGCGCGACTGAAAGAGGAAACAATCGATGTCACCCTTCCGGGCGTGCCCCGGCCGTTGGGGGCGATTCACCCGTTGACCGCAGTGATCCAGCAGGTGGAAAACATCTTTATCGGCATGGGGTTTGAGGTGGCCGAAGGACCGGAAGTGGAAAAGGATTGGTACAATTTCGAAGCGCTCAACATGCCCAAAGATCATCCGGCCCGGGATACGCAGGATTCTTTTTACATCACGCGGGAGATTCTGCTCCGGACGCAAACTTCGCCGGTGCAGGTGCGCACGTTGCAGGCCAAAGAGGGCAAAGTGCCGGTACGCATGATTTGTCCGGGAAAAGTGTATCGGCGGGATGATGACGACGCTACCCATTCGCACCAATTTATGCAAATCGAGGGATTGGTCGTCGATCGCGGCGTATCCATGAGTGAGTTGAAAGGGACGTTGCTGGCGTTTGCGAAACAGATGTTCGGCGAGGATCATGAATTCCGGTTCCGTCCCAGCTATTTCCCGTTTACCGAACCGAGTCTGGAAATGGACATGTCGTGCATGGCGTGCGGTGGCGAAGGATGCCGCATTTGCAAGGAAACCGGATGGATCGAAATTTTGGGGGCGGGGATGGTGCACCCCAACGTGTTGGAAAAATCGGGTTACAATGCCGAGCGATATACCGGTTTTGCGTTCGGAATGGGCGTGGAGCGCATCGCGATGCTCAAATACGGGATCGATGATATCCGTCATTTCTACACCAACGACCTGCGCGTCTTGCGGCAATTCCAATCGGTTTGAGGGAGGAGACGTGGCATGCTGGTATCTTATGAATGGCTGAATGAATATGTGGATCTGGAAGGGCTGTCACCGGAAGATGTCGCCCACGCTTTGACGCAGAGCGGTGTGGCCGTGGACGTGATTTACACACGGGACACGGGGATTCGCAATGTGGTCGTGGGGAAAGTGTTGGCGACCGAGTCCCATCCGCAGGCGGACCGGTTGAAAGTATGCCAAGTGGATGTCGGTAAGGATCAGCCGTTGACCATCGTTTGCGGCGCGGCCAACGTGGCTGAGGGACAACTGGTTCCCGTCGCTTTGGAAGGGGCGTCCCTGCCGGGCGGGGTCACCATCAAGCGGACCAAACTCCGCGGCGTGGAGTCGCAGGGGATGATTTGCTCCGCGCAGGAGTTGGGATTCCCGGAAAAAGTGTTGTCCAAACAACAGCGGGAGGGCATTATGGTATTGCCCGACGAGGCTGAAATCGGTACCGATGTGCGCACCGTGTTGGGCATGCACGATCAGGTGTTGGAGCTGGACCTGACGCCCAACCGTTCCGACTGTCTCAGCATGATCGGCGTGGCTTATGAAGTGGCTGCCGTGTTGGATCGCGAAGTACGTCTGCCGGAGCCGGAAGCGCTGGAACCGACGGGGGACGGAATTGGCGTGGACATCACGGTGGAATCGGATGAAGATTGTCCGCTCTATGCCGCGCAGGTGGTCGATAACCTGAAAGTGGGTCCATCTCCGCAGTGGATGCAAAACCGGCTGATTTCCGCCGGGATTCGTCCGATCAACAATATTGTGGACATCACCAACTATGTGATGATTGAGTACGGTCAACCCCTGCACGCATTTGACTTTGATAAACTGTCCAACGGCGGGCGCATCGTCGTACGTCGGGCACAGAACGGTGAGACGATTGAAACGCTGGACGGCGTCACCCGGGCGTGCGACGAGGAGACATTGCTCATCACCGACGGCAGCCGTCCGATCGGCATTGCAGGGGTGATGGGAGGCGCCAACTCCGAGGTGTCCGAGGGAACGACGCGTGTCCTGCTGGAAGCAGCCTTTTTCTCCCCGCCTGTCATTCGACGGACCTCGCGCAAGTTGGGGCTGCGCTCGGAAGCGAGCACCCGCTTCGAAAAATCTGTCGATCCGGAACGCATCATTCCCGCTCTGCAACGTGCGGCGGAATTGCTCGTTCTTTACGCCGGCGGGCGGGTTGTATCCAAGGTGGCAACAGAGCGCGTCGGGGATGTCGACGAGCTGACCGTGAAGCTGCGTCATGATCGGTTGACGCACGTGTTGGGCGTGAAATTGAAAGAAAAGCAAGTGCTGGATATTTTCCGTCGGCTGCGTTTTCCGGTAGAGGTGACAGATGGTGTCTACCGTGTACAGGTGCCGACGCGTCGGCCGGATATTGCCATCGAAGTCGATCTGATCGAAGAAGTGGCTCGACTCTATGGATACGACAACATTCCAGCCACATTGCCGTGGGGACAGCAATCGCCCGGCGGGTTGACCCGCGAACAACAGCTTGTCCGTGTCATTCGTCACACCCTGCGGACGTTGGGCATGCATGAGGTGATCACCTACAGTTTGACTTCCCCCGGACTGGGAAGCGAAATCGCCTCGATCAACCAAGAGGGGCAACCGATTCGGGTAGCCATGCCGATGAGCGAAGAGCGGAGCGTATTGCGGACAAGCCTGGTACCGCATCTGATCGAGACGGCCGAATACAACCTGAAACGGCAACAAGAACGCGTCGCCATCTTTGAAATCGGGAAAACCTACCATACAAACGAGAAGAAGTTGACCGATTTGCCGGAAGAACGATGGGAATTGGCCGGTCTGCTTGCCGGAAAATCGCTGCCGACCAACTGGCGTCAACCCTCGTCGCCCAATGATTTTTATACGGCCAAGGGCGTGCTGGAAGCCCTGTTGAACCGTTTGGGCATCCACAATGTGGAATACCGTGCGGTCCAACCGGTCGGTTTTCATCCCGGACGCACCGCGGAAGTCGTGGTGGACGGTCAGGTCATCGGCATTTTGGGGCAACTGCATCCGCAAGTGGCCCAACAATACGATCTCGGCCCCACGATGGTGTGTCAGTTGGATCTGTCGGCTGTCTTTGCTGCGGCACAAACGGATGTCCATTTCGAAGCGCCGAGCCGTCATCCCGCAGTAACCCGCGATTTGGCGTTGGTTGTGGATCGGGATCTTTTGGTTGGCAAAGTCGAGCAAGAGATTAAAAAAGCGGCGGGTGAATGGCTGGAATCGGTCACGTTGTTTGACGTGTTTACAGGAGAACAGATCGGGGAAGGAAAGAAAAGCGTAGCCTATTCATTGGTGTACCGTACGAAGGATCGTACGCTGACCGACGAAGAGGTCAACCGGGTACATCAGGCGGTGATCGATCATCTTGCAGCGACATGTGGTGCGCAGTTGCGCCAGTAAGGCTGTGTTCGCCAATTTCTTTTGGACGTAAGGGGAGGGTGTGCCTTTTCCCATATGCGAAAGGGGGAAAAGGCACACCTGAATGAAAGCAACCGACACACCCGGTCATTTCAAATCGAATTCTCAGGAACAACAGGGAAAACGGACCCCTTGTGTCGAAATGGATGTTGTCAGGCAGTCTCACCTTCACTTGGTGAAGGAGGTTGCAATCGATGACCAAAAACAAATTGAGCGTGGAGATTTTTGGACAACAGTACAATATCACCGGAAAAGCCAGTCCCAGCTACATGCGGGAAGTAGCCAACCATGTTGACGAAACGATGCGGATGATCTCGCAGGCCAATCCCCGGTTGGATACCACGCGTCTGGCGGTGCTTTCGGCCGTCAATATCGCGGATGCCTACATGAAACTGAAACGGGAACATGACGAGATCCTGCATCTGATCGAAGACGATCAACCGTGAGGAGCGGATGAGCATGCATATACTGGACGGGATCATCCTGCTCTTGTTTGTCGGGGGATTGTTGCGGGGATATCGGCGCGGCTTGATTATGCAGGCCGCGTCGTTGGCCGGTTTGATTTTGGCGTGGGTGGTGGCCTTTTACTTCACCGACGAAGTAACACCGGTTCTGCAGAAAAATGTCCCCTTGCCCGAATCGGTAACCGGAGACGGGTTGATGCGCCTGTTGCCGTTGGAACGCGCTCTGTATACGGTGATGGCGTTTCTGCTGTTGTTCTTCGGAACCAAACTGGTGATCTCGATTTTGTCCAGGTTACTCAATCAGTTGGCCCAGCTACCCGTATTATCGGTATTGAACCGAATCGGCGGCTTGGTTTTGGGCGCTTTGCAAGCTGTTTTGCTGGTATGGATCATGGTTAACTTGCTGCATTTCCTGCCATGGGAGAAAGGACAAGAAGCCGTGCAACAATCCGGCATCGCCCAAAACCTGTTGGAAGTAACCCCCCAATGGACAGCCGAGCTGAAACAGCTGCTGCATGACGCAATGCGGCAGAACTCATGAGGGGCGTACCTGGTGGGAACGGACGAACAGCTACATGACTGTGTTTCCGGAGCTCTGATATGCCTGACATGGTTGCTGTCAGGCATTTTTTTAACTGCGCTGCCCATCTGGATGTGCCATTTAAGTGAAGGGAACTTCCATGATAATGCCATTTTCCCATATATTTTCTGCAGTCATTTTGTTCATTCTACCGTTTTTCCTGATTCACAACGGGTTATATGATAGATTGGACGATGATCTGCAAATCCCTCAGTTGACTCATTTCGTTCAAGTCATCCTCATATTGTTTGTCAAGGTGGCGAAGTTGGACGGGGTCAGCCGGCTGCAAATTTTGTTCCAGGGGAGATGGCCATGTAAACGTCTTTTTCGCAAAAGTTGAAGGTGCCCGCTCATTCGCTTGGTTCTCCCAGAAGTTTCAACAGGGAATGCAATTTCATCTGAAATCGACATGGCATAAGGAGGATGAAACATTGCTTACCCTGAAAAAGAGCGGTGTCCAACCCTCTTCCGTGTTACTGGAGAAGTATGCGAAAAATGAACAAAAACCGTTCAACCCAACCAAAATGAATTTCATCGGAGTCGGGGAAAAGGATGTGTACAATATTACGGCACCTTTTCAAGATGGCGAAGAAACCGTGATCGCCGGCCGCGTGGAACCCCGTGACAGTGAGCATTCGGAAGTGATTTTCTTCGTTCGGCGCGGGGAGCAATGGATTCCCAAAGAAGACGCCCCGATCTTTTCGTTGCAGGACCCCTTTTTTACCCGCATCGGCGGGGAGTTGGTTTTCGGCGGTGTGGAGGTATTTCCGCATCCCGCCGATGAACGGGCGTTGAGTTGGCGCACGGTATTTTACAAGGGAGCCAACATTCATCGCCTGGAAAAGATGTTTACCGGCCCGGATGGCATGAAAGACCTTCGTCTGATCGAATTGCCGGATGGTTCCATCGGGGTGTTGACGCGACCCCAAGGGGAAAAAGGGGGAAGAGGAAAGATCGGTTTCGTGCGAATCCCTTCACTGGAACATTTGACGCTCGAAGTGATTCACGAAGCCCCCATCTTAGACCAATTCATGGAGGAAGAATGGGGCGGAGCAAACGAAGCCCATCTTCTGTCAAACGGGTTGATCGGGGTGCTGGGGCATATCGCCCGTATTGATGAAGAAGGAAAACGGCATTATTATCCAATGGTGTTTGCGCTTGATCCTATGACCGGTGAACATTCGGATATCCAGCTCATTGCGGCGCGTTCCGACTTTTTGGAAGGACCCGCCAAACGTCCGGATTTGTCCGATGTCGTATTTGGCGGCGGGTTGGTTCGCAAGAAGGATGGAACAGCAGACCTGTATGCCGGTGTGGGTGATGCTGAAGCACAGCGAATCACCATGCGTGATCCATTCCTCGCATTTGAAAAAATAAGGTGGGGAAAATAGATGGTCAACGTGTACCGGTATGAAGAAAATCCATTGATTACCCCGGCAGATATCAACCCATATCATGATGGATTTGAAGTGATCGGCGCTTTCAATGCCGGAATTGCGAAATACAAGGATGAAATATTGATGCTGCTCCGCGTTGCTGAACGCCCGATCAGTCATGATCCCAAGATCGTGAAAGCGCCGGTTTGTCATCCGGATACGAATGAATTGGAAATCATCGAATTTCACCGGGATGATGAGCGATATGATTTTTCGGACCCGCGAATGATTCGAAAGTCATCCAATCTCCAGGAAATTGAATACTTGACTTCCCTGTCCTATATTCGCATCGCACGCAGTAAAGACGGACGGAACTTTACCATAGACGAAAAGCCGTTTCTTTATCCATCCAACAAACTGGAATCATTCGGCATTGAAGATCCGCGCGTCACGCCAATCGGAGATACCTATTATATCTGTTTCACGGCCATGTCCCCGCTCGGCATTGGGGGGGCGATGGTATCGACCAAGGATTTTGTCACCATCCAACATCATGGCATGATTTTTCCCCCGGAAAACAAGGATATCGTGATTTTTCCGGAAAAAGTGAACGGAAAATACTATGCACTCCATCGCCCCGGACTCAAAAGCATTGGAAAACCGGAAATCTGGATCGCGGAATCCGACAATTTGCTTCATTGGGGAAACCATCAACACCTGATCGGTCTGAGAGACGGGATGTGGGACAGCGGACGCATTGGCGGCGGTGCTGTCCCCATCAAAACGGAAAGGGGCTGGTTGGTGCTCTATCATGGCGCGACGCCGGAGAATCGATATTGTATGGGCGGGTTGCTTCTTGACCTCAACAATCCTGCCGTCGTGATAGCCCGTTCCGACCAACCGATTCTGGAACCGGAAACGGATTATGAAAAGGAAGGGTTTTTTGGCAATGTCGTATTCTCGTGCGGGGCAATCGTGGAAGGCGACACGGTGAAAATGTATTACGGTGCCGCGGATACCTCGATGGCCTGTGCGGAATTGAGCTTGGAAGAGATTCTGGACTCCCTGACATATGGTTGAAAATGACAGGATGGGCATCACGTCGATGAACACGGGCGTTGGGGCAACGGACGACGTGATTGTGACAGAGGACAAGGCGCCTTACACGGGTCTGAAGGCGGCGCGTCGTCGCGTCCGCGATGACGCTCTGATCCGGTGTGGGCGGGCGCTGCCCTGCATGAGTTCGACCGCTTCCCGGGAAGTCAACGTGCAGAACGTTGGATGAACGGACGGATTGGTTGCAGCGTATGGGGGAATAGAATCTCATTCACACGGCATAATAACAGGAGAATTCCAACCTGAAAGAGGGTTGAACCGTGTGATGAGGCGGAAATGGCTTCTCTGTTGTGCTTTGATGTTGACCTTCTCCGTGATGGGAGAAGCGCTTGTTTCCGTGGTCAATAGCGATGCCCCCCGGTTGTTGTTTTCCGTTGTTCCCAACGGCGGACACGCTGTTTCCGTGCAATCGACGGCGAAAGCCAATGTGGAATCGCAGCACGTTGCCAAACGGGTTTCGCTGCCGGTTCCTCGTGCCAGAGTGTACAAGCCCGGCGACCGTGGAGGATATGTGTGGGAATTGCAGAGAAGGCTCCGGTTTTTGGGTTTCTACACCGGCAAGATCAACGGGATTTACACATGGCGGACTTACCGGGCGGTTCGGTTGTTCCAGTATTCGTTCGGATTGCGGGTGACGGGCCTGACCGATGCCAAAACCCGGGCAAAATTGTGGAAAGCGACGAGAAGATGGCGACCGGGTGGTGTGAGGACGGTTCAGGCGAGACGTGTATACCGGAAAACGGCTAGGCAATTGTCCTGGAATGATATCAAACTGATGGCCCATGCCGTTCACGCCGAGGCGCGCGGGGAACCGTACATCGGAAAAGTGGCCGTCGCGGCGGTGATATTGAACCGTCTCAAAAGCGATCGTTTTCCCAATACGACCGCCGGCATCATTTTTCAACCCATGGCGTTTGAGGCCGTGGCAGACGGACAAATTTGGATGCAACCGGACCGTGACTCATTCAAAGCGGTACGGGACGCGCTGAATGGGTGGGACCCCACCAACGGAGCGTTGTTTTACTTCAATCCTGCCCGGGCCAAATCGAAATGGATCTGGAGCCGACCCCAGATCAAACGGATCGGGAAACATATTTTCACCAGATGAAAACAGGGACCCACGTTTCAATGGGTCCCTTCAATCTGCTTCTTACTTGGCCACAATCGTTCCTTTCATCTTACCGTGGCCCGTTCCGCAGGGAATATTGCAGAAGAATGGGTAGGTTCCCGGCTTGGCGCGGACCACGGCGGTTTGACCATCTTCCTGCAGGTTGACATCAAGACCGGGTGCTTCCAAGCTGTGTATGCCGTTTGCTACTTTCAATTTCAGGGTGACATCTTTATTGGCAGGAATCTCAATTTTGTTTGGTTGGAATTGAAAGTTGGAAGCGGAAATTTCAATCACTTGACCAGAGGTTTTCCCGGCTTGCTGGGACTGATTGCCGCCGGCGCAACCGACCAACCCCAGCATCAGGGGCATGGCGATGGCCAGCGTGATCATTCCTTTCCTCATCGTGGACTCCCTCCTCCATTTTCATGGTAACAAAAAGTTTGCGAAAGCGGGAGTGCATCCATGAACAGTCGATGAACAAAGAAAAACCGCACATAGTGTGCGGTGAGAAGCGGGTGACATCCACCCTTCTTTCCGTTTATTTTTCCGGTTGGCTCGTGATACGCGCCTTGGTCGGCACGAACAGATCGATGATCCCGATCACAAGCGCGCCCAACAAGGCTCCCAGTAACGTGACACGCACGCCAGGTACGAAGAATTGCGTCATGTAGATCACGATCGCGCTGACGACGAACCCGACAACTCCCCTTGCATACGGAGACATGTCACGTCCGAACAGCGCTTCGATGATCCAGCCGATCACGGCGATTACCACGGCGGCGAGGAGTGCGCTCCAAAAACCTTGTACCTGAAAACCGGGGACCAGTGCTCCCACGATCATGAGCACGATGGCCGCCACAATAAATCGAATCAGATGACGCACGATGGTCATGATACAAATTCCCTCCTTTTGCTCTTAGTGTGTCATTTATCCGTCAAGTTATTACATCATGATATAATATGGTGGAAAAAACTCCTCGGAGGGAGAGGAGAGGAAACAAGTGGACCGTTTTATGCTCAATGTGTTGGAATATCCACGAATCAGGGAACAAGTGGCTGAAGAAGCCTCTTCCTCGCTGGGAAAAGAGCGGATCGCAGCACTGGAACCCACTGCCGATGCGGAGGAAGTATCGCATCGTCTGGCGGCAACGGCGGAGGGAATGGATCTGCTCAGGCTCCAAGGGGATGTGTCACTGGGAGGCGTTCGTGACATTCGTCCCTCACTGCGCCGTGCCGAAGTGGGAGGATTGCTGAATACAGGTGAATTGTTGGATATCGCCGGCACGGTGAACGCCGGCCGTAAATTAAAAAATCAGGTATTGCAGGTTGACGAAGAACATCCGCTTCCCATCATTCGCGGATGGGTGGAACGCATCGAAGGATTGCGTCCGCTGGAAGAAGAGATCACCCGACGGATTGACGAACAGGGAGAGGTATCCGACCACGCCAGCCCGAACCTGCGCCAGATTCGTCATCATATTCGGCAAGTACAGCGCGAGATCCGAACGACGTTGGAGGGCATCCTGCGGAATCCGGGTTACCAAAAAATGTTGCAGGAATCATTGATCACCCTGCGCAACGATCGGTATGTCATCCCGGTCAAGCAGGAATACCGTTCGGCATTCGGTGGCATCGTGCATGACCAGTCGGCTTCCGGCGCCACGCTGTTTATTGAACCGGCATCCGTGGTTGCGTTGAATAACCGTTTGCGTCAATGGGAGCTGGAGGAGCAGCGGGAAGTGGAACGCATTCTGCGTGAGTTGACGGCACAAGTGGCGGCCCATGTCGATGCACTCCGGCAAAATGTTGAAGCGTTGGCCGAGTTGGATCTCATTTTGGCCAAGGCCCGGTACGCCCGCCGCATTCGAGGGATTTGTCCACGGGTGGAGACGGAGCGCGTCATTCGGTTGAAACAGGCCCGCCATCCATTGATCCCGATGGAAAAGGCAGTGCCCATCGACATCACGCTGGGTGATCCATATCAGGGGATCATCATCACCGGTCCCAACACGGGTGGGAAGACCGTTTGCCTGAAAACGGTGGGGTTGCTGGCGCTGATGGCGCAAGCGGGTCTCCCCATTCCCGCGGAGGAAGGCAGCGCGTTCCCCGTATTCAGCGGGATTTTTGCGGACATCGGCGATGAGCAGAGCATTGAGCAGAGCTTGAGTACGTTCTCCAGCCATATGACACAGATCATCCGCATTTTGAAACAAGCGGACGATCACAGCTTGGTACTGCTGGATGAATTGGGTGCGGGCACGGACCCGACCGAGGGGGCGGCGTTGGCCATCGCCATCCTGCAAGATCTCCTGGATGAAGGTTGTCTGGTGGTGGCCACCACCCACTACAGCGAGCTGAAACAATTCGCCCATGCCCATCCGGGAGTGACCAACGCCAGTGTGGAATTTGACGTGCGGACACTGCGTCCCACCTATCGTCTGTTGATCGGCGTACCCGGCAAGAGCAATGCGTTTGCCATCGCCGAGCGGTTGGGACTGTCGCCATCCATCATTGAAAAAGCCAAAGCGCAGTTGTCCACGGAGGAACATCGACTGGAGGAAATGATCGCCGCGTTGTCCCGCGACAGGTCCATTGCGGAAGAAGAGCGCAAACGTGCGGAAGCGCTTCGCCAGGAAGCGGAATCCTTGCAACGGGATTTGAGGGAAAAACTGTCCCGTTGGGAGGAAGAGAAAGAACGGATGCGCGAATCGGCCCGACGGGAAGCGCAAACCATCGTCTCGCGTGCGCGTCGGGAAGCGGAAGACGTGTTGCGCCAGTTGCGTGAATGGGCCAAGCAGCGGCCGGACGAGTTGAAGGAACATCAGTTGATCGAAGCGAAGAAACGGTTGGATGACGCGGTTC
Source organism: Polycladomyces zharkentensis (assembly GCF_016938855.1). Classification (NCBI taxonomy): domain Bacteria; kingdom Bacillati; phylum Bacillota; class Bacilli; order Caryophanales; family Thermoactinomycetaceae; genus Polycladomyces; species Polycladomyces zharkentensis. The sequence continues at coordinate 124,066 of NZ_JAFHAP010000006.1, forward strand.
CCGATGCACGACCCGTTGCCGCCGCATCCGTGGCCCAACAACGGAATGAACGGATTGAGCCGGGAGACGAGGTGATGGTGCTCACCGTCAAACAACGCGGCCGAGTGCTGGAGGACCTCGGCGCTGGGGAATATCAGGTTCAGGTGGGCATTTTGAAAATGAAAGTGCACCGCCGTTATCTGGAAAAGGTGAAGGCAAAGAAGAACGAGTCCGAATCCGGCGTTTCCACTTCGTATCGAAGCGCTTCAAACCATGTGCGTCCGGAATTGGATTTACGCGGTAAGATGGTGGAGGACGCTCTGGCGGAAATCGATAAGTATCTGGATTCCGCCGTCGTCGCCGGTTATCAGCGGGTTTCGCTCATCCATGGAAAAGGGACGGGTGCCTTGCGTACGGGTGTCCAGCAATTTTTGCGCCGGCATCCGCACGTCAAGGGATTCCGTTTGGGCGGACCGGGAGAAGGAGGCTCCGGCGTGACGGTGGTCGAACTGGCCTAAGATGTGAAAAGCGCTTCTCTCAGCAAAGCGTAACCTTGCCCATGTTCCGGCGATCCCCGGTTCCCCGGGCGGCCTTGTTTCACTTCTTTGCAGGGCACAGGCGGGTGGGCCGGGAAAAGCGATGCATGCGATATTCGCCAGAAAGGCCCCGGAGGACGGCTTTTATCATCGGGGACAACGGGAGGTTGGTCTATGGAGCATCTGCCGAAGATTCTCGGTTCGATCGCCTTGGTGTTTTTTGCTGTCGGTTTGATCTGGTTCATGTTACACGCTTAAAAGGGAGTTGGGATGTGTGATGGGAGCCGGTTCCGCTTTGCTGGTCTTTTTCAGCGCGTTTTTGTTGGCCGCTGAAATGCTCGCCAAGGCTCGGGGTTTGGCCGGGGTGGCGGGGTTGTTGTTGATGGGATGGTATGTGAGCGGACATTGGGGAACGACACCCGGTTGGTGGTTGGCCGCTGTGCTTGTCGGGATGGGACTGGTGATTCTGGATGGAAAACTGTTGCAGGACGGTACCCTGGCTACCATCGGTGTGATCCTGGTTTTGGTCGGGTTGGTGATTCCGACGGGGAACTGGCTGACGGGGACACTGGTCGCATTTGCATGGATCACGGGACTCGCTTTGAGTCCGCTGTCGTTGAAAGTGTTGCCCAAACGCGATTGGCTGGAAAAGATCGTCTTGAAGTTCGCCATGTCCAAAGAGACGGGTTACAGCTCGCTCAACCGCAACTATCGGGAACTGGTCGGACGCGAGGGGACGGCATTGACCGACATGCGCCCGTCGGGCACCATCCGCATCGGGGATGGTCGCTACAGTGCGGTCACCAACGGTCATTGGGTCCAAAAGGGAGCACGGGTGCGCGTATTGTCTGTGGATGGTGTCAAAATCCTGGTGGAAACAGTAGAGGAACCCTCTGATCCATCCACCGAAGATAACAGCGACACCATACCCGGTTGACTTGGAATACACGAATGAAAATTTCGTTGACCCGGATTCGAAAGCAGGAAAGTCCAGGCAGGATTAAGGCAGGAGCCATACAGCTCCTGCCTTGTATTTTTACTGATGTTAATATTGAACAGCCCGATAAGCGTTGATCCGGCCGTAGGTCCAGTATGTGCCGGTGCCGGAGATGGCGTCGGCCGTGTTTTGGATGGCGGCACGGATGTTGCTGTTGGAGCGGCCCTGTGCGGCCAAAAGTCCTGCCAGCCCGGCCACGTGCGGCGTGGCCATGGAGGTGCCGGAAAGCGATGCATAGGTGTTGGTCGGATAGGTGGAGTAGATGCTGGAACCCGGCGCGGCCACATCGACCCAGGAACCCCAGTTGGAGTAGCTGGCTTTCACATCGCTGGAAGTGGTGGCGGCGACGGCGATGGCGTTGCTGTAGTATGCCGGATAGCTCGGAAGGTTTGTACCGCTGTTGCCGGCGGCGGCTACAACAACGGCTCCTTTGTTCCACGCGTAATTCACCGCGTTTTGCAACGTGGTGGAACCAGCCGATCCGCCCAAGCTGAGACTGATCACTTTGGCGCCGTTGTCGGCGGCGTAGATGATGCCGTTGGCGACGGCGTCCAGGGTGCCGCTGCCGTTGTTGTCCAACACGCGGACGGCCAGAATGGACGCATTGGGAGCCATACCGGCAATTCCGGTCCCATTGTTGGTAACGGCGGCCGCAATCCCGGCGCAGTGCGTGCCGTGACCGTTGCCGTCATACGGATCGTTGTCACCGTCGACATAATCATGTCCCAAGACGACTTTGCCCGACAGATCCGGGTGATTGTATTGGACCCCGGTGTCGATAATGGCGATGCGGACGCTGCTGCTCCCCCTCGTAATATCCCAGGCGGCCGGTGCCTGGACTTTTTGCGGTCCCCACTGTTGCGTGGAGAAGTACGGATCGTTGGGTGTCCAGTCGGCGTGGTAGATGTAGTTGGGTTCGGCGTATTCCACATTGGGGTTGTTTCGGTATTCACGTACCGCTTGCGTTACGGATTTCCCGGACGGAATCTTTACGACGTCAAAGCCGATTTCTTTGCTGCGGAACAGCACCCGACCGCTTTCCTGGGAGTGAACCGCTTGCTTGGTGGAAGTGCTTGTTCCGTTTTTGAACTTGACAATGACCTCCCCGGGTGCGAAAGCGGCTTTGGCATCCGTGGAAGCTGCCTGTACACCACCGCTGGCGGGAATGGCCAACGCCGCCACCATCAGCAGAGCGACAAGAACAGACAACATGCGTCTCATAAAAAAACCTCCTTATTTTAGGAATGATAAAAATATTCGATCTTGATATCCGAATTCCTTCTGATGATTAAAAATTATTTTATAAATATTTATGAAGATGTTGGTATCTTGTCCATAGAGGGAAAGAACAGGAGAGAACTCCACCATGAATGGTGAATGGAGGGAGGAATCATTTTAAAAAAATAAAAAAATGAATATGGACGCTTATTAGCAAGAAAACAGGTGTATACTGGAGTTATTTTCGTCTCAAATGCGTAAAAAAGCGTTTTTCGCCGAATGTTGTCAATGACAGGGGGATGGGAGAGGGTTCTTGTTGATGGTTGTCGAATACAAAAAGGCTGGAATGCAGCGGTGACCACCTTGATCTTTGTTCGATTTCGAAACGGATCACTGTACGGTGCGGTGAGTATTGATCCTGTCGCAGGTCCGGCATGTGCCGGTATGGAAATTCGGTCGGCCGTGTGCAATGACGGATAGGATGGGAAGATTGAAAATATACATCCAACCGAAAAATTGAAGCTAAAAAAAGCGGGGAGTCCGCTTTCGGACTCCTCACGCTTGGCATCGATTACTCGCTTTCGGTGATAGTTTCAGTAACGGACAGCCTTGGAGGCGTTGATTCGACCGTAGGTCCAATACGTGCCGGTACCCACTGTTTTGTCCGCCGTTTTCTGAATGGCCTCCCGAATTGCGCTGTTGCTTCTTCCTTGCGCGGCCAGCAGCGCCGCCAGCCCCGATACGTGCGGTGTCGCCATCGAAGTGCCCGACATCGTGGCAAATTGGCCGTATGCAGACGGATAGGTGGAATAGATGTCTACTCCTGGCGCGGCAACGTCCACCCAATTGCCGAAGTTGGAGAAGTTGGCTTTGTTGTCGGATTTGTCGGTGGCTCCCACGGCGATGACCGAATCGTAAAAGGCCGGATAGCTGGGTTGGGAACTGTTGCTGTTCCCTGCCGCCGCGACGACAATCGCTCCTTTGCTCCAAGCATATTGAACGGCGTCTTTCAACGTTTGCGAATCATATCCCGAGCCGAGGCTCAGATTGATCACTTTGGCACCTTGATCAACCGCATGAATGATGCCGTTGGCCACATTTTCCAACGTACCGTTGCCGTTGTTGTCCAATACCCGGACGGCATAGATCATCGCATTGGGGGCTACACCCGCGATTCCCTTTTGGTTGTTGGTCGCGGCTGCGATCACGCCGGCGACATGGGTGCCATGTCCGTTACCGTCACTGGGGTCCCAATCTTGTCCCACATAATCGTATCCTTTGATGACCTTGCCGTAGAGATCAGGGTGATTGTACTGAACACCGGTATCCACGACCGCGACGCGGATGCCGTTATTGCTTTTCGTGGCGTTCCAGGCGTCGTTGGCGCGGATTTTCGGCAGTGCCCATTGTTTGGACAAAGCGGGGTCGTTGGGTGTCCAGGTCGCGTGAAAGTAATAGTTGGGTTCCGCATATTCCACCAGCGGATTGTTGCGGTAGTTTCGAAGCAGCTCCGTGACCGGTTTGCCGGAGACACGGATCACATCGAAGCCGATTTCCTTGCTTCGGAACAACAACTTCGCTTGGTTGGTCCGATGCAAAGAAGTAATTTGGCTCTGATTGATGTGGGGTTTAAATTTGACGATGATTTCACCGGGAGAATACGGTGCCGTGTCCGCGGGCGCCGCCTGTACATGCGGGGCAATGGGCAGAACCATGACCAACAGCAGTACAAAGGCGGTCAGCAACGCGAAGCTCCTTTTCATCCAATCCCTCCTTTTACATGGGACATCACTTTATTCAACGCGGTACCCAAAAATCCTGCAAAATCGGCGTTTCCAATTGTTGACCATGACCCGGCCTCAATGGATCAATCTTTGTCACAGAAGCAAACAAGCCATTGTCGGGGCTTCCGCGTAAACAGAGGATGGGAGCGTCTTTGGATCAAATGGTTGGACAGAGAGAAATGAAAGAGGGGGAATCTCCATCGATGGAATCATATCGACACTATATTTATCGAGTTTTTGAAAAGGCCATAAAATCATGGGATTACAAAGGGGACGTTTATGCCTTTTCCATTTATTTTTGGCAAGACTTTGAGGACTACAATGGATTCGACTTTGAGCAGACATGGGATATTGTCGAGCTGAACTATAACACCATACAGCAATGGGAAAAATCAAAAAATACGTCCTCTTCTTCTTTGGAGGCGAAATGGAGGTATGCATTCTGGTTACACGATGATCCGATTGTCATCGGCGATTGTCATGATACGGAAGGAAATGCATTGCGTCAAAAATGGATGCAATCTTTGGAAATTCCTTCAGACGCGGACCATTTTCAACGTGAGTCTTTCATCTTCAATGCATGGATTCATTTGGTTGTTTCAGTTGTAAAAGAATTACATCACAATCGAGTGACAGAAAAACGCTTCGGCAGACCCATCCCGTTTATTTTCTTCATGATCGGGGGTTACAGTCTGGTTGAAGAAACGGTTGAAGCAAACAAACCAGACATCCTTGATGATTATTTGGCGTACTGGAGCGCTCCCGATGGTTAAAGCGTTGGTTGGATGGATTGGGCTTGTCCCATTCAAAAAAAGAGCGGGGACTTTCAAGCAAATCATTTATCCCGCCGGGCATGTAAACGGATGCGGATCGCAGAAGGGGAGGTTGTGACAGGGGCGGAAGTGAGTACGGGACGGGGTTGGGGATCCGCATTCGTGGATTCATCTTCACGATCGAAATAATGGTAATACAGCCATTCCGGCTGCAACAATCCCATTGCGCTCATCGTGGGTGGGATGTAGTGAGGCCATGGTGGTCGGGTCGGTCTGGAAAAGTCGGATATGGTCCGCCACCTCCTTGAAAAATCGTTTTTCATAATCCAAATATATGAGCAATACGGTTTGTTTCATGTGGATAATCATGCAATATGAATGATGATCCGAGCAGTACGCACACGATGGGCGAATACTAGCGACCGCCACATTCTTCGCGTTGGACATATGGAAGTGATGGATAACCGAATCAGCAGGGGTGAACCGGAAACCCGCCCCTTTTGCGGGGCGGGATTGCACCTAATCCCAACGCAACCACTTGGGATAATGGTTTTTCAGCATGCCGCCGGATACTTTGGCCCATCCCAGCGGAAACCGTTCCACCCCCACCAGCGTCCATCCCTTGTCGCCATCGAAGGGGATCGTTTCACCCCGCAAGTATTGGTACAGACGGGGATCGTCCACTGCAAACGACACATATCGCTTTACATCGGCCGGCTTCAGGGTCATCGCCCAAGTGTGGGAAGGTTCCAACCGGTTCCGTTTGACCTGTCCCAAATACAAGCCGGGGCGTTCCACCTTCAGACCTTTCAGCGAAGGCAATTCGTCCGGCACCCGGTAGAGATGTTCACCGTACAGCGTCAGTGGCCAATCATCCCATTCGCATGTCAATGTGTCCAGGATAAAGGCGCGCAATTGCTTCACCGCATCGGCAGAGACGGGCGGCATTTTTCCCGGCCGGCGTTTGGTTCCTTCGGGGCCGTCCGTTTTTTCCAACAACGCCACGAAATGTCCTTCTCCCCGTAGATGGTGAGGCCACAGGCGGGAAGCCAACCGCAAGCTATCGGATCCGTTTACCCATTCTGGGCGGCCCGGTCGGTAATGAGATGCTTGCGGAACGGGAATGAGCGTAAACTCCGGGTGTTCGGACAAAAAGCGGTCGATGACCTGTTCGTTTTCCACCGGATTGAATGTGCAGGTGGAGTACACCAGTATACCGCCCGGCCGGAGCATGGGAGCGGCTGCGGCCAAAATCTCCGTTTGGACATCCGCGCACAGGTGAGTGGCCCGTACACTCCAGCGCTCACACACTTCCGGGTCTTTGCGGAACATCCCCTCACCCGAACACGGAGCGTCGATCAAAATCCGGTCGAAAAACCCGACGAAACGTTCCATCAATCGCTCCGGCCGTTCATTGAGGACGACGGCGTTGGTCACCCCGCACCGCTCCAAATTTTCCACCAACGCCTTGATGCGTTGAGGGGAAATCTCGTTGGCCACCAGCAATCCTTTTCCTTGCATTTTGGCGGCGATTTGTGTGGTTTTGCCGCCCGGCGCCGCACACAGGTCCAGCACCCGCTCACCCGGTTGGGGGTCCAGCGCCTCCGCGGGTGCCATGGCGCTGGGGTCCTGAATATAATACAACCCGGCCGCATGATAAACGTGCTTTCCGGGACGATCCCGTTCGTGATTATAATAAAAACCTTCCGGGCACCACGGGATGGGCTGGAGATCAAACGGACTCCTCTCTAAAAACGCCTTCGTCTCGATCTTGAGCCGGTTCACCCGCAACCCGCGTGCCGGTACTTCCTCGTAACTGGCGAGAAACGCCGGGAACTCGTCTTGCAACCAGGTTTTCATCTGTTCGAGATAATCTGTAGGAAGGTGCATGGTTTCAGTTCCTCCCGCGTTTCAGGTACCTCCCCATTGTAACAAAAAAAGCGATGGGGAGGAAAACGCCCCGTGACTCTTTGGTGCCGCTTTTCCGAGCGGAGTGGTAAATTTAATAAATGAAAAAGTTTGAAAAGTATCTGAATCGGGAAAAGAGCCGGTGTACACAACTCATTCACGGGAGGAATGAAGGATGAACCGTTGGGTGGAACCTTCGGGAATTTACGAAACACATCTGCATGTGCGGGATTTGGAAAGATCAGTCGCTTTTTATCGGGATCAATTGGGGCTGACCCTTTGTTTCACAAATCCCAAAAGGAATCTGGCATTTTTCTGGGTAGGTCAAGCGCGTCAACAAATGTTGGGGTTGTGGGAGAAGCCCGAGGATCAGATCGTTCGCAGTCATTTCGCTTTTTCCGTGTCATTGCGAGATTTGGAACAGGCTCCGGCATTTCTGGCCGAGCGGGGAATAGCCTGTCGCGATTTCTTTGGTAATCCCGAAGGGGAGCCTACCGTCCATACGTGGATGCCCGCCGCGTCACTGTATTTTGAGGACCCGGACGGGCACAGCCTGGAGTATATCGCCTTGCTGCCGGAAGGGCCGCGCCCCGAGTTGGGATCGATCCCGCTCAGCCGATGGCGGGAACTGCATCGTCAAACCGGAAAATAAAGGACAACTCGAGACAAAAAAGCGGGAACATGCCGCTCACGACGAGAACGATTGCGTTCGTATCCATCATTCCGTCAGGAGGCCATGCTTTCCCAGGTATCGACCATACCAAGCCCAACCGAGCGGAGAACCGGGAAAGGTGCGAGGAATCAACCACAGGCAAATTCCGCTTTAGCGAAGTGCACTTTGACCAGCGTCCTGCGTCCGGTTCGAAGCGGTCTTGTGCGGCTTCCCTGCCGGACGCAGGTGAGAAGCAGGGAAAGTGATGGACGTTATATGGATCAGATTGCTCCGTACTGTGGATGTTCAGCAGGAGACGGGAACGGAACTCGCCGGTTTTGCAACAAATGAGCCGCCTCCTTGGCGGGAGACGGCCCTTTACGATCAATCAACCATGATACAAGAAATTGATGATAAATGCCGCAGTGATCAGGTACAAAAACAGATTCATTTCTTTGTATTTCCCCGTCAATGTTTTCAGCACCGTGTAGCTGACAAACCCGAAGGCCAATCCTTCCGCGATGCTGGAAGTCAACGGCATCAGGATGATGGTTAAAAACGCCGGGACCGTATCGGTGAAATCATCGAACGAAAGGTTCTTGATCTCACTCAGCATCAGCGATCCGACCAGAATCAGTGCCGGTGCAGTGGCCACCGAGGGGATCAGCATGATCAACGGTGTCAAAAACAGGCTCAGCAGAAACAGTCCCGCCACCACCACGGCGGTGAGGCCGGTTCGCCCGCCTTCGGAGATGCCGGCGGCATTCTCGATATAGGCGTTGAGTGCGGTGGAGCCGAACGTGGCGCTCATCATCGTACCCACGGCATCAGCTTGCAGCGCGCGGTTCAAATTGGGGATGTCGCCGTTTTTGTCCATCAGTCCCGCTTTTTTGGACAAGCCGATCAATGTGGCCAGGTTGTCAAACAGCTCCACGATCGTGAAAGAGAAAATGATGGAAAAGATTCCGTAATGGATGGCGGCCATGATGTCCAATTTCCCAAGCGTGGTGGTGATGTCCGGCACGGTGAACGTCATCACGTCGGACAAACGGTGTGGTACCGGAGTCACGCCGAATGCCATCGCCAACAGGGTGGTGACCAAAATGCTGATGATCATGGCCCCTTTGATGTTGCGCGCCATCAGGATGACAGCCACCAACAGACCGATCATGGTCAGAATCGGACCGGGTTTTGTCACTTGACCCAGCGTGACGAAGGTGGCAGGACTCTTTACGATGATGCCGGCGTTTTTCAGCCCGATAAATGCGATAAACAATCCGATGCCCACCACGATGGCGGACCGAAGGACATCCGGCACGGCTGCCACCAGTCTACGGCGTATTCCGGTCACCGTCAGCAGGAAAAAGACGAGTCCGGAGATAAAGACGGCACCGAGAGCGGTCTGCCAACTCAGGCCTTGTCCGAGTACGACGCTGTAGGTGAAAAAGGCATTCAGCCCCATGCCGGGTGCGATGGCAACAGGAAAATTGGCCCACAATCCAAACAGCAGCGTACAAAAAACACTGGCGAAAATCGTGGCGGCAATGGCTCCTTCCTTGGGAATGCCGGCGTCGGACAAAATTTGCGGGTTGACGAAAATGATATAGCACATCGTCATAAAAGTGGTGAGCCCCGCAAAAACTTCCGTTCTGACGTCGGTTTTCCGCTCGGACAATCGGAAAAATCGGTCCAAGAAGCCTTGCGTGTTTTGCGACATTTCCGTTACCGCCACGGATTGCGGCGTTTCCACTTGTGAATCGGCCATGGGAAATCCTCCTTTTTGTCCATGATGTCCAATCTCTGTCAAGTTTGTTTGCAGATCATCGAGACCGCGGTTTTTCCATTCCCCCGACCGAAACCGCGGCACCTTCGACAGCTTTTCAGATGGGAAATCGAAACCGCTGAGGTTGTCGACCGTTTCGGTTTTACTCTGCTATGTTACTACAAAGAACGGAAGGGAATCTACCATTTGGCGTCTGTTTGTCATGGAAAAATCACGTTTATGCCCCATATATACCCGTGTCTGCTTGCTTAAATGTAATAGATAAAAGAACGAAATGTCTAAATAAGAAATAAAATGGAGAATGAGATCCCGAGATCAGTGATCTGAAGGAATCGGTGATTCAAAAACAACGGAAATTTCGGTAAAATAGAATTGGACGGAATGGTCAGTTTAATGCTGTAGACTGCCTGATTATGAATGATTATTCATTCATTAATCAAAGGAGGGTGTTTTCAATGACGAAAAATGAACGCATTTGGTGGCGCAGTTATCCTCAGGAAGTTCCAAAGCATTTGGAAGTTCCCGATGTGACGCTGACCCGGTTGCTGTTGTCGGCGGCAGAGGATTTTCCCGACAGGGAAGCAATATATTTTATGGGGAAACGCATTACCTATCGGCGATTGTTGTCGGACGTGTCCCGTTTTGCCCGGGCGCTGCAATCCCTCGGCGTTCAAAAAGGTGATCGTGTGGCGATCATGTTGCCCAATTCCCCCCAAGCAGTGGTCGCCTATTACGGGGCTTTGATGATCGGAGCCGTCGTTGTGCAAACCAATCCCATGTACATGGAGCGGGAGTTGGAGCATCAACTGCGTGATGCCGGAGCGGAGACCATCGTCTGTCTCGATTTACTCTATCCCAAGGTGGCCCGTGTCAAGGAGCAGACACGCCTTTCCCGCATCATTGTGACCCGGATCGATGATTACCTGCCTTGGCCGAAAAATTGGTTGTATCCGCTGAAGGTGTGGAAGGACGGCCAGCGTGTGGATGTGCCGTATCATGAGCAGGGAGTGTTTCGTTTTTCGCGGCTGTTAAAGAAAGCGCTTGCAAAACCGGTGGAAGATGTCAACGTTGACCCCGATGATTTGGCTTTGTTGCAGTATACCGGCGGAACGACCGGTTTGCCCAAAGGAGCGATGCTTACGCATCGCAATCTCGTGTTCAATGCGATTCAGTGCGCCCATTGGACACATGAATGCCGACGCGGAGAGGAAAAGGTGCTGGGACTGCTGCCTTTCTTTCATGTATACGGCATGACCGTGGTGATGAATTTCAGCGTCCACATGGCGGCTACCATGATTCTTGTCCCCCGATTCGATGTGGATGAGATGTTGAAATTGATCAACAAGGAAAAGCCCACGGTGTTCCCGGGTGCGCCGACGATGTACATCGCGTTGATCAACCATCCCGACATCAGTCGATACGATCTGTCTTCGATCCGTGCCTGTTTGAGCGGTTCCGCCCCGTTGCCGGTCGAGGTGCAGCAACGGTTCGAAGAGCTGACCGGCGGTCGTTTGGTGGAAGGCTATGGTTTGACGGAAGCCTCGCCCGTCACCCATGCCAACCCTGTTTGGGGACAGCGAAAAGCAGGCAGCATCGGTTTGCCTTGGCCCAACACGGATTGCCGGATCGTCGACCCTCATACAGGGGAAGAGCTGCCTTTGGGCAGTGTCGGTGAACTGCAAGTGAAAGGTCCGCAGGTGATGAAAGGATATTGGAACCGGCCGGAAGAGACGGCTCAAGTGTTGAAGGACGGCTGGCTGTCCACCGGCGACATCGCGACGATGGACGAGGATGGGTATTTCTACATATTGGATCGAAAAAAAGATATGATTATCGCCAGCGGTTACAACATCTATCCGAGGGAAATCGAGGAGGTGTTGTACGAGCACCCGGCAGTAAAGGAGGCCGCCGTCATCGGCGTACCCGATCCGTATCGCGGAGAGACGGTGAAGGCGTTTCTTGTGTTGAAGGAAGGACATCAGGTGACGGAAGAGGAGTTGACGGAATTTTGCCGCGCCAAGCTGGCACGTTACAAAATTCCCAGACAGTACGAGTTTCGTTCCGAATTGCCCAAAAGTGCGGTGGGCAAGGTGCTGCGTCGGGTATTGGTTGAGGAGGAGAAGAAAAAAGCCGCATTGTCACTGGAAAAAACCAAAACAGGAAATGATTGATTTCTGCACGATCCCATCAAGCACTTTTCAAAAACCGCTAACCGCTGACTTGGTCGATCATCTCGGGCTGTGTTGGAGCACAGCCTTTTTTGCTGCACAAATATGCCGATTTGTTGGTATGGATTGAATAAATTGGATGCCACAGTCGGAAATGGGTTTGCTATAATAGCGGGGTGTTCGAAAACCAAGCGATTTGAGGCGAAAAGTGGGAAGGAGCGGCTTACATGCCTATCATTCGTACTTTCATCGGCATGTCGGCCTGTCTTTTAACCCTTGTGGCAGTGGGATGGCAGAAATCGTCACTCCACAATCCGGTGAAGGATCAAGCAGTGAACCTGCAAGCGATACAGATGAAGTCAAATTCCTACCCGATGATGGAACAACCCCGTATGGTTGCAAAGATGGCCGACAAAACCAAACAGCCCGTTCATGCAACACATACAGCATCGACCAAAATAACTGCCGCCAAAACAAAGGAAAATAAATCCAAAAAAAAGACTGTGACGCTCAGCAGTCGGTCGACATCCGGTAAACGAGCTGTGCGTTACCATCTCTCGGCGCAAGATATCCGGTGGATGGAACGTGTGGTATACAGTGAAGCTCGGGGTGAACCGTTCCAAGGTCAGGTGGCGGTTGCAGCGGTTGTGCTCAATCGATTGGAATCCCCTCATTTTCCCGATACGATCCGGGGAATCGTGTTCCAGCGCAATGCGTTTACGGCTGTACAGGACGGCCAGATATGGTTAAAGCCGGACATCGAAGCGCGGCGCGCGGTGATGAAAGCCCTGAAAGGACATGATCCCACTGGAGGGGCGTTGTATTACTATAACCCCGAAATCGCCACCGCCGAATGGAGCAAAAAACGGCCGATCATCAAACGGATCGGTAATCACGTGTTCACCCGATAATCCCCGCATGAAGGCGGGGATTTTTTTGCGAAATTGATGTATAATGACGTTTGAATGCGCTTACATCCAACGCGGGCGGAAAAAAGTTGACAGATGATCCCTTTGTGACATAAACTAAAAATTGAATGAACAATCATTCATTTCGTCGATTTTATGATGGGAAGGGAAACAATGATGGCAAAACGGACGGGGGAAAAATATGAAGCGATCATCGACGCGGCGGTGCGTGTGATTGCGGAACACGGTTACCACAACGCGCAAGTCTCCAAGATCGCCCGCGAGGCCAAGGTCGCCGACGGGACGATCTATCTATATTTTGAAAATAAGGATGATGTCCTCATTTCATTGTTTAACGAAAAAATGGGGACATTCGTCCAGCAAGCGGAAGAAGCCATGAAAGGGATCTCGTCGCCCGCCGATCAGCTTCGCGAGCTGATCCGTCTCCATTTCAAATCCATGGAGGAAAATCGGCATTTGGCGATCGTGACGCAGATTGAATTGCGACAGTCCAATCCTGCCGTGCGCAAAGCAATCGGGGAGATTTTGAAAAAATATCTCAATCTGATCGACCGAATCATCTTGGACGGGATCGAACAGGGGATCTTCCGCAACGATCTGGATGTCCGCATCACACGGAAGATGATTTTCGGCGCGATCGACGAAATGGTCACTTCCTGGATTATGAAGGATTGCAAATACAGCTTGGTGGATCAGGTGGAGCCGATCGTGTCGCTGTTTTTGCAGGGGATCGCATTGCGCTGATGCGGCGGAGCCATTGGTGGAAGTCGCCATAGACGGAACCCGCTCCCAAAAGGAGGGGGCGGTCCGTTCTCATATTTATATTCCCTTTATTCAAACTAGTCTCCAAAGGGGGAACAGGACGTCATGAATATCCTGGTTTGCCTGAAACAAACCTTTGACACGGAAGAAAAAATCGTCTTGGAAGACGGGCGCATCAGCGAGGAGGGCGTAGAGTTCGTCATCAATCCATATGACGAATATGCGGTGGAGGAAGCCATCAAGCTGAAAGAGCAACACGGCGGAGAGGTGACCGTGATCACGGTAGGGCCGGAACGGGCGGAACAAGCACTGCGCACCGCCATGGCGATGGGCGCGGATAAAGGGATCATCGTCGATATGGAAGATTTTGAGGGGGAAGCGGATGAGTACACAGTCGCCCACATACTGGCCGGTGTGATCCGGGATTTGGAATACGATATCATTCTCACGGGATATATGGCCGTGGACGACGGCTCGGCCCAGGTAGGTCCCCGATTGGCAGAATTGTTGGGCATTCCCCATATTTCCACGATTACAAAATTGACGATCGACGGTGACACGGTGGAAGTGGAAAAAGACGTCGAAGGGGATGTGGAATACATCCAATCCAAACTGCCGATCCTGGTGACCGCGCAGCAAGGATTGAACGAGCCTCGTTACCCTTCGCTGCCGGGCATTATGAAAGCGAAAAAGAAACCGCTGGAGCGGTTGGACGTGGATGATCTTGATCTGGACGAAGAACTGTTGGAAGCGAAAACGGAAACATTGGAAGTGTTCCTGCCCCCGAAAAAGGAAGCAGGCAAAATCCTTGAAGGTGATCTGTCCGATCAGGTTCAAGAATTGGTCCGCTTGCTTCAGCACGAAGCGAAAGTGATCTGAGGGAGGAGCGACGAGGATGAGCAGAAACGTATTGGTATTGGCGGATGTGCGTGATGGCGCGTTGCGGAACGTATCATTGGAATGCTTGGCTGCTGCGGGACGCGTGGCCGAAGGCGGCAAAGTGACGGCGACCGTGTTTGGAAGCAAAGCGAAATCGCTCGCGGAAACCCTCGCTCATTACGGTGCCGATGAAGTGATCGTGGTGGAGAATGATCAGTTGGATCAATATACAACGGATGCATACTTCCAGGCCTTCAAACAGGTGATCGACACCGTCGGACCCGATGTGATCTTTACCGGGCATACTGCGGTGGGACGGGACGTCAGCCCGCGAATTGCGGCTCGTTTGGGAGTGGGACTCATTTCCGACTGCACCGACGTGCAACTGATCGATGGACGGATCGTGTTCACCCGACCGATTTATGCCGGAAAAGCTTTTGTCAAAAAAGTGGTGAAGTCCGGGATGGTGTTTGCCACCCTGCGCCCCAACAACATCCCGGCCCGTGAACCAGACCCGTCGCGAACGGCGGAAGTGAAGACGTTGGATGTGACATTTGCACCGGAAACACTGCGCACGATTGTCAAAGAAGTGGTGAAAAAGACGGCGGAAGGGGTCGACCTCTCCGAAGCGCGCATCATCGTTTCCGGCGGTCGGGGTGTGAAGAGCGCCGATGGCTTCAAACCGCTGAAAGAGTTGGCGGACGTACTCGGCGGGGCCGTGGGGGCATCCCGTGGAGCATGTGACGCCGGTTATTGCGATTATGCCCTGCAAATCGGGCAAACCGGAAAAGTGGTCACCCCTGACTTGTACATCGCTTGCGGCATTTCCGGTGCTATCCAGCATTTGGCGGGCATGTCCAATTCCAAAGTGATCGTCGCCATCAATAAGGACCCGGAAGCCAACATTTTCAACGTCGCCGACTACGGGATTGTCGGAGATTTGTTTGAAGTGGTACCGATGTTGACGGAAGAGTTCAAAAAAGTGCTGGCGCAAAAGGTGTGACGAATTGCCTCAACCGAATGAATCTGAAGGAACAATGAAAGAAGTTTACCCGGTACTGCGAGTGGGAGGCGGCTCTTTGCGAGATTTTGCCGGCCGTTTCCCCATCTCGCTTCATCGCTCGGGCTACAGGCGGTCAGGAGTATCCTGCCGCCCTCTTTCATACGTCTTCTCAATATTTCGCTACCCGAAAGGGTTGGAAGTTCGTCGGGTTCGGTGGTATACTGATTAATATCTGACGAACCAATGGATAAGGAGGGCTAGGTATGGCCATTGTGGACGTGACGGATCAAACCTTTGCCAACGAAGTAGAATCCGGCGGCACCGTACTGGTGGACTTTTGGGCTCCGTGGTGCGGACCGTGCAAAATGATTGCGCCGGTTTTGGAAGAAGTGGATGGAGAAATCGGCGATAAATTGAAAATCGCCAAAGTGAATGTGGACAACAACCCGGACACCGCCAGCCGTTTTGGTGTGATGAGCATTCCGACTCTGATGGTGTTCAAAAACGGCGAAATGGTGGCCAAAATGTCCGGTTATCAACCCAAAGAGCAATTGATGCAGTGGTTGAATCAATATTTGTGACATCATGCCAAAACCCGGCAACCGATTCCGTTGCCGGGTTTGATATTCTCAAGCGGTGACGGTTTGACCGTCCTTTTTCATTTGACGGCCGTTTGTTGACTTTTCCGGTGCTTGATTGTCCGTTTTGCTTTCAAACAGTTTATTGCGGATCAGATGGACATACCGGGTGTACAGCGTACCAATCATCAACATGGCGGGGATCATGTGCAACAACGCGAAGGACAGTCCCCCGAACCCGCCGCCGATGATATTGGCAATGGTTTGGTCACCGAAAAATTGGAGAACAAACCAGGGGCAAACGATGAGCATGGTTAGCACGGTCACACATACCGTTCCCAGAATCAAGGAGTAGAGAAAAGAAAGAACGGCTGGTCCGGCCTGGAGCCATAACAGGCGAAAGCTGTGTCTCACAGCTGAAAACACTCCTGTTTTCTCCACCATCAAGATGACAGGGCTGTGGACAGCCGCCACTGTCAAACCGAGCAATACCAGTCCGCCCACGGTACAAACCACTGTTTGTCCCGGTCCCGGTGGCATTGCCTCCGCAATTTGCGCAACGCCCCAACCCGTCAAACCGATCAGGATGGCGTGGATCAACGCCATCGGAATCATCCGCAAGGGATAGCGTATCCCGTAGTAAAAGAAATGGCCGACGGAAAAACGGTCATGCAACGTGACTTCCCGCATGGCTCCCATCAGGCCGCACAACAAAAACAACATCAAAAAGAGCAACAAAGTGGATAACAATCCCAGCCCCGTTTGCCATACGGGCGACAGTCGCGTCAAGATCCGGGGCAGTACATCCGCTTGCAGTACGGACATGGTTTCAACAGGACGAGAGAAGAAAGACGGCGCGACCATCCATATAAATATCACCGTGAACGTAAACATGACACAAAACGAGAAAAAGCCGCCCACCAACATGCTGAACCAAAGTTTGATGCCGTGACGGTTCAGGACAATCAGTGTTTCACGCAATCCGATCTCCCTTTCATCAATTGATCATGGCCCCCTTTGACACTCCATACGTAACGTACACCGGCACTCCCTATGGTCGCCGTGAGCTTTCAGGCGACTTTTTCTGTAAAAAAAGACGCCCGTAGGCGTCCGTTTGTTGTAGGGAATTTTTTACTGTTGCCGGGGATAGCGCGGCGGTTGGCTCGGTTTTTCCGGTTGAGGTTGTTGAGACGGTTGCGTTAATTGCGATTGTGACGGTTGCGGCATCTGCCAAGACGGTTTCACCTGCTGTTGGGTCGGATTGAAGGTAAAGGACGGTTGGAACGGCGATTGGAACTGCGGTCCCGATGATGGCTGTTGCGAAGGTTGTTGCGGTTGGGACCCACCCGTCTGAGCGCCGGAACCACCGGATGTTGTCGACGGTTGATGGGATTGCCCCCACGCACCCGATTGACTTCCTGTTGGCGGCTGGTTGGGTTGACTCCATGAAACCGAGGGGCTTCCCATTGGCGGTTGCGCCGGTTGACTTGGTTGCTGCCACGTTTGTCCCTGCGGATTCAAGCCCGGGTTGTACCCGCTGCCGAAACCGGTGGCAGGACCCTGTTGACGGGAAGCATCGCTGTAGCCGTGTCCTTGCCCTTGCCAATTGGCGTCCGCAGTCGGTCTGCTTCCCGGATACAGTTCGCCGCGCAGCCGGTTTTGGTAGCGATGGGCGATAAAGAGATTATTCACCGTGATCACATATACCCAAAAGGGAATGATGAGCAAAAAAACAAAGAATGCGATGATGGAGCTGGTCTCGGCAAGGAACCCCAAGATCAGATCGATAATGGAAGCGACCACCCAGATTCCCAATACGCCCAAAAACGTAAGGAACACAGAACCAAATTGCTGGCGGAGCAGACGGAAAGATTGACTGATGGAACGAAACACTTTTTCGTTTTCAGCGATAAGAATAATCGGTGCATTCATAAACGCCAGGACAGGGACAAAATAAGCCGCCAATGCTAAGATGGACAGAATCGACCCGATAACCAAACTTTTGTTCGCAAATGAAATAATGGCCCCAAAAAAGAACAGCAGAAACGGAATATAGGTCAGGGACATCAAAAAAGTGAGTCCGAGCATCTTGAAAGCGTATCGGAATCCCGTACGGAAGAACGAACCGATTGATGATTGACCATGGCAAACCGCCTCAACGGCAGATCCGATTGCTCCCGAACCCCAGATGGATGCGAACAAAAAGGTAATCGCATAATAAATGATCACACTGAAGCCGAAAATTCCCAAGATTTGTGCCGGATCAAAGTTGCCGCCTTGCAGTTTGTCCATGGCGCCTGAACCCAATATCGATCCAAACGTGACGAACAACAAAATCCCCATCACGAACGAAAGCAATAGCAAAAGTGCCAGCGATCCCAACAAGGTGCTTAACCAAACTTTCAGCGAATGCCGGCTCAAAACCGTTGAGAATGATGGCATGCAAACCCCCCCATTTCTTTATGTAAATGGTTGATGGCGTCAGGCGTTTCACAGACAAGATATTTTGTGAAACCCATGTGGTCGATCTCTATTTTACCTTTTTTTATGCCGATTTGAAGAGGATTTTTCATATTTTCTCATTTTCAAGCGCCCCGGGTCCCCGAGGCGCTTGTTCTCAATAACGAGGTGGGTGATTCGGATTTGAATGGGTCGGCGAATGAGGGTGATAAGGAAACGACGGCTGATATCCGGTTTGCGGTTGATAGGGCTGGTTTTGCGCAGGATACGGCCCACCTGGGGTTCCCCGGTCAGTTGTTCCGGGTCGGGGACCATATGGTGACGGTCCTGTCCCATAGGGTCCGCCATGATGCCCCATAGGTGAACTGTCACCGGAAGGACCGGGAGGCGGTGTCGGAATGATGGCCGGCCGGATTTTCATCTTGTATCGCCAGACGATCAACAAGGGAATCACTGCGATCAAGTAAATGTAGTAAAGCACGGTGAGAACAACCAAAATCCCCATGATCACCTTCAGAGCCAGGTTGTTCTCTGACAGCGGGATCAAGGGAAGCAAGAGTGCAAACGGAGCGGCGAACCATGCCAGTATCATGAGAAACGTCAGCAGTGACTGCCCCCATTTCCGCCAACTTGCCAACCACGCAAGTTTGATGGAACGAAACACTTTTTCATTTTCGGCGATCATGATCACATGAGAATGGCCCATCCAAATGGTGAGGAACACATAGACAAGGAGATACCAGATAACGCCGATGCCTTTCACCCAATCGGACTGACCCGCTGCCATGAAAAGAACAGAGGGCAACATCAACAACAAGCTGAGAATCAGGATGATGACATATTTCCCGGCGAAACGAAAGGCAAATCGGTATCCATATCGGAAGAATGAACCGATCGTCACGCGATCTTCAAAGACGGCTTGTACGGCAGGACCGTAATACCCTCCAACAAAAAATGAAATAATGGCCAAATAGAAAAGAAAATACAGTACAATTGCCGTCAGCCCCACAATTATGGCCTGAACTGAATTCAAATGCTCCAACATGTACTTGATTTCTGATCCCCAGCCCGTCACCGCCGCGACGCCGAAGATCAACATGAGCAACCCAAGGAGAACAACGGAAGCAATGGAAGTTAACATGAAACCGACCAAATAGCTCAACCATACCATCAATGAGTGTTTTTTGAGGACTGATCCGAATGACTGCATATCCAGCCTCCCATCCATTTTTGACCCCTATTATACCGCTTTTGATCTTCACATTGTTTCATTTTCGAAAAAAATATTGTAAAAGATCTTGTAAAAGGAAAATGGGTTGTTCTTGCAGAGGAAAAAGTGTTCTCTCCATCGATCTCCCGTGTATCCAGGATTAAAACAATAGTCGCTCAGATCGGGAGGTTTTTGCGGCAGTTTGACAGGCGAGCCGACGATCCAATCGATTTGGTGTAAAATATTTGGTGTAGCCAGTCAGCCAGGAGCGGAAGGGAGGAAACCAATGCGTCAAACCATCAAGGAAAAACTGCCGCTCCTACCCGATCAGCCCGGTTGTTATTTGATGAAAAATGAAGCCGGTGACATCATCTATGTCGGCAAGGCCAAAAGCCTGAAAAACCGGGTGCGGTCGTATTTCACCGGCAGTCATGATGCCAAGACCCAACGGTTGGTCTCGGAGATCGCCGACTTTGAATACATCGTGACGGGGAGTCCGATCGAGGCGCTGATCTTGGAATGCAACCTCATCAAAAAACATCGTCCCCGTTACAACGTCATGCTCAAAGACGACAAATCCTATCCGTATATCCGGTTGACGAAGGAACGACATCCCCGTTTGGAAGTCACACGCCGGGTGCGGAAAGACGGGTCCAAATATTTCGGCCCGTATCCGAACGCGGGAGCGGCACAGCAGACGAAAAAGCTGCTGGATAAGTTGTATCCGCTCAGAAAATGCAAAACGCTGCCCAAGCGTGTCTGTCTGTATTACCATCTGGGGCAATGTCTGGCGCCTTGTGAATACCCTGTCGACCGTCAGCGGTATGAGGAGATGACGGCACAGATTGTCCGCTTCTTAAACGGTGGATACCAAGAGGTACAGCGTGATCTGCGGCGCAAAATGGAAGAGGCGGCTGAATCACTGGATTTCGAGCGGGCCAAGGAGTACCGGGATCTGATCCGTCATATCGAGACGATCATGGAGAAACAGACGATTACGTTCCACGACAACGTGGATCGGGATGTGTTCGGATACGCCCATGACAAAGGGTGGATGTGCATACAGGTGTTTTTTGTCCGACAAGGCAAACTGATCGAACGGGATGTATCCGTTTTCCCGCATTACAACGACCCGGTAGAGGATTTTCTCTCGTTTGTCACGCAGTTTTACCACGACAATCCGGCACTTCCCAGGGAGATTTTCCTGCCGTTCGAGGTCAATCCGGAGTGGTTGCGTGAGTGGCTGGAGGGCGTTCATATCCATGTTCCGCAAAGGGGACTGAAGCGAAAGCTGGTTGAGATGGCACAGGAGAATGCCCGAATCGCCCTGGAAGAGCGGTTCCGACTGATGGAACGGGATGAAGAGCGAACGCAGCGAGCCATCCGACAGTTGGGAGAAGCGCTCGGTATCGGCGTGCCGCGACGGATCGAAGCGTTTGACAACTCCAACATCCAGGGGACCGATCCCGTTTCGGCGATGGTGGTGTTTCTTGACGGCAAACCTGCCAAGCAGGAGTATCGCAAATTCAAGATCCGTACGGTGGACAGACCGGATGACTACGAAACGATGCGTGAGGTGATTCGCCGCCGTTACACGCGCGTGTTGAAAGAAGACTTGCCGTTGCCCGATTTGATCCTCGTCGACGGCGGTCGCGGGCAGATGGCGGCGGCTCGGGACGTGTTGGAAAATGAGCTGGGTTTGTATATCCCCGTCGGCGGCATGGTAAAAGACGATCGGCATCGGACCGCGAGATTGTTGGCGGGCGATCCTCCGGAGACGGTGGATTTGCCCAGAGGCAGCCAGGAATTTTATTTGCTGCAACGAATTCAGGAAGAGGTTCATCGGTTTGCTGTCGCGTTTCACCGGAAAACCCGTACCAAGACAGCATTCCGCTCCAAACTGGACGACATTCCGGGTGTGGGGGAAAAACGGAAACAGATGCTGTTCCGTCATTTCGGTTCGATTGAAAACATGAAAAATGCCACGGTCGAAGAATACCGAAAAGCGGGGATCGGCGACAAACTGGCGCGCACCATCATCCAGGCGTTGCGGCAACACGGGGAATCGGAACATGATGCGATTCCGTGATGACCGAGGTACGGGCGTGATCGTGCTTGCCGGCGGCGCATCCTCCCGCATGGGAACGGACAAAGCGATGCTGCCGATCGGGGGAGTCCCCGTCATCCGTCACATCGTGGAGAAAATGAGTCCCATCGGGCCGGTGATGGTGGTGACGAACCATCCTGAGCGGTATCATTGGCTGGGGGTTCCCATGGTGAAGGATCGTGAACCGGGCCGCGGGCCGCTCGCGGGTTTGCATGCCGGTCTGTCCGCGGCTTTGAGCGAAACCAACCTTGTCGTGGCTTGCGACATGCCGTTCGTCTCGCTGAAGACAGCGGTGTGGTTGTTGTCCAGTCTGGGCAACGCCTTCGCTTGCGTTCCCACGCTGGGCGGACGGCCGCATCCGTTGTTTGCGGTGTATCGAAAAGCATGCTTGCCCGTGTTGGCGCGACATCTTCGCGAGGGACAATTGCAGGTTCGTCGGTTTTTGGCGGAGGTGCCCACCCGTTTTGTTTCCCTGGAAGAAGCGGGTCTGGGTGAGGAGGCCGAACGGTGCGTATGGAACATGAACCGGCCGGAGGATTACCGTCAGGCGTTGCGTATGGCGGAAGCAGACCGCACCTCCCCGGATAAACGGGACAACGGCTCGTCCGAAGAGTAACCTTTCCCCGCACGGCGTGTCCGACAATGGGGTGACTTTTGACGGGAAGCGGCTTTGCCCAGATCCACCCGCTCATTCCGTACGGGGTTTTCCGGGATCGCATGCGGGCGGCTCGGCACGGGTTTCTTGGGCCAATTTGTGGAGATAGTAGCATTCTTCCCGGAACATGTGATCCGGGATCAGTGCCGGTATGGCATCCAGTACGGTATGATGAAGTTCCATCTCTTCCAATTCAAGCAAGAAAGCTTGAAACAGGCGCATCTCCATCTCCACTTCGTGATTGAACCGGGATAGTGCGGGGAAATCGCGAAGACCTGTCCGTAAATAGCCGGCCATCTCCAACGCTTTGAGATAATAGGCGTCAAAATGTCGGACAAAGGCCCGGCTTTTTTTCTTCAGTCGCCGTTCCACCCCGTCCAGTCTTCCGTCCAACGCATTTGCGTGTCCTGAGGCATCCGGCAACCATATAAGATGGTGATGGATCGGGTGGAGCGGGGGAGGTGGTTCGTTTTTTTGGAGATAATGGAGAATGCGGAGGTATTCCTCCACTTCATTCACCATGTGATTGAGAAATGTGGGGGTAAAGCCCAGTGCGATTTCGCCGATCAGGAGCCGTTGGAGCAAATGCAGTTTAAACGCGCGGATATCCGAAGCGGCCCGACAAGCCAAGCGGCTGAATTCGGCAGGGTCTGTTTTCCCCGGACGGCGAGCCTGGTTCAACAAAGCGTCCATCCGTTGGATAAAGCCCTCTGCCCGGCGCACTTCTTTTTTCTCCCGTGGGGACAAGTTGTCCAACAGGAAGCGGGCGTGATCCCCCAGCACCTGCAGCCAAAAACGATGTTCCCACCAGGCTGATCTCGTCCGTTCTCCATGACCCATCTGAAACCCTCCTTTCTCAGCCAACATATGTGCTTGAAGGCTTGGGTCATGCCGGAGCGGTTTCATCCAGGTGGAAGATCCGGTACAATCAGAGTACTTGGTCCGAAATGATGGGGGGATGCAGGATGGCAGAACGGAAACGCCAACGTTTGGACAAAATCTTGTCCAACATGGGATATGGCACGCGCAAAGAAATCAAGAAACTGATCAAAGCGGGATATGTGACCGTGAACGGCGAATGGGCGGATGACCCCGGCATGCATGTTGATCCGGACATGGATGTCATCGAGGTGGATGGCGAACGTGTCATCTATCGCCGATATATCTATTTGATGATGAACAAACCGCAGGGGGTGCTGTCCGCCACCGAGGATCGGGAAAGTGCGGTGGTGGTGGATTTGTTGCATCCCGAGCACGCCTTCTTTGAGCCGTTTCCGGTCGGCAGGCTGGACAGGGACACGGAGGGCCTGCTGTTGTTGACCAATGACGGCAAACTGGCGCACCGGCTGTTGTCCCCCAAGAAACATGTACCGAAGACGTATTACGCAGAAGTGGAGGGGGCGGTGACTGAAGCGGATGCCGAAGCGTTTGCCCGAGGCGTAACATTGGACGACGGTTACCGCACCCTGCCAGCCGAACTGAAGGTGTTGCAATCGGGGCCGAAATCCGAAGTGGAACTGACCATATATGAAGGCAAATACCATCAGGTGAAACGCATGTTCCGGTCGGTGGGGAAGCGCGTCACCTATTTGAAGCGCATCGCCATGGGACCGTTGCCGTTGGACCCGAGTCTGGAGCCGGGAGCGTACCGCGAGTTGACCGAAGAGGAAGTGGCGGCGCTGAAAGGAGCCGGCTCCGGCTCTCAGGCGTGATTGAAGGGAGGCGCGGCGATGGGATGGTTTGGCCGCGGAGATATCAGGTAATTGCCCATACCGAATGGGTATTTGCGGGCGATTTTTTCAGTGTAGGGGCACAGGCTGGATGAGGGAATGGGAATCAAAACCGTTTCACCAAAAGAGTTTGTATAAACATGCAACGAAGTGATTGGCAAAATCCCCGTTTTGTGTTACAATGCATGAAAACCTTGAAAACAACTGAATCAAAGTTTTCCTCACTGCACACATGTGGAGTAGAGGTCGCGGAGCTTCAAGAGTACCTGTCGGGAGGGCCGGTCCCCGACGATCGGCAGGGAAAGGGGAGTCCGCCGAAGTTTCTCTCCTTGCCGGAAGGGGAGGAGCTGGGGTTGTCGCCGAACAGGGGCAACACTGTCACGGGAACGTATCGCGTCCCGTGGAGCACTATCTCACAGGGGACAGGTGAGGCTGACGAGCCGCGTGCATACACAAGGCGACAGCTGTCATCTCCGCTGTCGCCTTTTCGTATACCGCGCATCCCCTGCAATCACGAAGGGCGGGAGAGGAGCCGATTGAACCGATGGGTATCGTAGTACAAAAATTTGGCGGGACATCTGTAGGCAGTATCGAACGGATTCGCAATGTGGCAAGAAGGATCAGGGATGTACATGCCCAGGGGCACCAGGTGGTCGTCACCGTCTCAGCGATGGGCAAACAAACGGACGAGCTGGTGGCGATGGCGGGACAGATCAGTGACGACCCGTCCCCGCGGGAAATGGACATGTTGCTGACGACGGGAGAGCAGATCTCGATCGCGCTTTTGACCATGGCGTTGCACGAGATGGGGTTGCCCGCACGTTCTTTCACCGGATGGCAGGCGGGCATGGTGACGGATGACGTACATGGCAAAGCGCGTATCAAGCGGATCGATACGGAGAAGATACGTCAATGTCTGGATCGCGGTGAAATCGTCGTCGTTGCCGGATTTCAGGGGATCAGTGAGGACGGGGAGATCACCACGCTGGGGCGCGGAGGATCGGATACGACCGCTGTGGCGTTGGCCGCGGCGTTGTCTGCCGATTATTGCGAGATCAATACGGATGTACCCGGTGTGTTTACGACCGATCCGCGTATTGTCCCGCAAGCGCGGAAATTGGACGAAATCTCGTTCGATGAAATGTTGGAGCTGGCCAATCTGGGAGCGGCGGTTCTCCATCCCCGCTCCGTCGAGTGTGCCATGAAACACAATGTGCCGTTGGTGGTCCGTTCCAGCTTTACCGAGGAGCCGGGAACTTGGGTAAAGGAGAGTGTCACGATGGAAGATACGTTGCATGTGCGCGGCATTGCTTACGATCTCAACGTCGCCCGGATCAAGGTGCTGGGCTTGCCCAACCGGGTGGAGACGTTGTCCCGGTTGTTCTGTCTCTTGGCCGACGCCCATATCAATGTGGATATGATTGTGCAGAGCGAACATGACGCTGAAGTGATCGATGTGGCTTTCAGTGTGGGCGAAGACGAGTGGAAGCAGGCACGGAACGTAATCGAGCAAAACCGCGAGACGCTCGGATACGTCAAAGTGATCTCGGAAACGGGATTGGCCAAAGTTTCCGCCGTGGGTGCAGGCATGGTCACCAACCCGGGTGTGGCGGCACGAATGTTTACGGCTTTGACGGATGCGGGAATCCGGATCAAAATGGTGAGCACATCCGAAATCAAAATCTCTTGCGCGATTGCGCGGGAACGCGCGAAAGATGCGGTTCGTGCATTGCATACCGCATTTGGTTTGGATGTAAATATACAACAAGAGGTACCGTTGACCGCAGGTGTGTGATGCATTCGGACGGAGTGCCCCCTTGCATTCGGTGAACAGGTAACGGACGGTGTCGGATGTCTGCCCGACTCCGGGGTGTGTCCGGTGATGGCGGGGGGCAAAGCTTACCCGGCTTGACCGAGCATCGATGCAGAGAGTGCGAGGATGAAAATCACGGGCCTCCTCCGTGCGAAGCATACTTACCCTGCGTCCTGCGTTCCGGGTCGGAGCGGCCATGCCCTGCTTCCTTGAGGGCGCAGATGGAGCGAGCAGGGAAGGCGATGGACAGTATTCACCAGGCACGCCCTGGTCGGCATCCATGACTTGCAATCAAAAACATCACGATTTTCCACTGACATCCCAACGAAACAGGGATCGGAGGTTCGTTTGATCACGGGGCGTTTCCCGTAGGTCTCTCCACCTATCCGGTTCCTACTTTTGTTGGGATGTATTCATTTGTGAAATAAATTGAAAATTGGGGAGAAGGGAAGGATTTTTTCTATTGGGACGGAATATAGTTAAAGGGACAGTGCAGGTTACTCGCCCGTGCGCGGACAGGTTGTCCATTGTTTTTGTTTTACTTATTTCATCCTAAATGGAACGGGTGATCCGTTCGCAATCGCAAAATTCAAGGGGGTTTGTCTATGAAAAAATGGGTGGCAACAACAACCGCAATCCTCATGGTGCTCAGCATGGTGTTGCTGGCCGCTTGCGGTAAGGACGGCAGCAACGCCATGGCTGAAAAACAGGTACTGAATGTGGGTTTTATTTCAAGTGAACCACCAGCATTGGATCCGTTGAAAGGTACGGATGAAATATCCAGTCTGATTATGCGTCATGTCTTAGAGGGATTGGTTCGTTTGGATGAAAAGGGAAACCCCATTCCCGGTATGGCCACCAAATGGGATGTGATGGACGGTGGCAAAAAGATTATTTTCCACTTGCGTGACGCCAAATGGTCCAACGGCGATCCGGTGACGGCGCAGGATTTCGAATATCAATGGAAACGGATGCTCGATCCGAAAAACGCGTCCGAGTACGCTTACCAGTTGTTCTACCTGAAAAACGGGGAAGCGTACAACCAAGGTAAGGCAAAAGCGGAAGATGTGGGCGTCAAGGCGTTGGATCCCAAAACGTTGGAGGTCACCCTCGAATCTCCGACTCCGTATTTCATTTCGCTTACAGCTTTTCATGCCCTTTTCCCGGTCAATAAGAAGGTGGCCGAAAAGAACCCGAAATGGGGGACGGATGCCAAGACGTATGTCGGCAATGGACCCTTCCTGCTCAAAACATGGATACATGACAAGAAAATTGAATTGGTCAAGAACCCGAAATATTGGGATGCAAAGAACGTCAAGTTGACTCAGATCAACTTCCCGTTCATCGGTGACGAGCAAACGGAATACCAAATGTATGTGTCCGGCTCGCTGGACATGAACCGGAATGTCCCCACCGATTTGGCAGCTAAGTTACTTCAAGAAAAGAAAGCCAAGGTGATCCATCAACCTTCATTGTATTTCTACATCTTCAACACCAAGAAAAAACCGTTTGACAACGCCAAAATCCGGAAGGCCTTCTCCATGGCCATTGACCGGGAAGCGATCGTGAAAAATGTTCTCGGTCAGGGACAAACGCCGGCCACGGGTTGGGTGCCGTGGGGCATTCCTGACTTTGCGCAAAACAAGGAGTGGGTCCAAACCCATCCCTCGTACATTCAGCCCAAAGCCAATCCGGCCGAGGCCAAAAAATTGTTGCAAGAGGGTATGAAAGAAGCGGGGCTCTCGCAGTTGCCGGAGATCTCCATCATGTACAACACCCATGAGGGGCACAAAAAGATCGCGGAAGCCATCCAACAAATGTGGAAGAAAAATCTGGGTGTCGACGTGAAACTGACCAACCTGGAGTGGAAGGTGTTCCTCGATAACCAGACCCAAGGCAACTTCTTGGTGTCCCGTTTGGGCTGGATTCCCGATTATATGGACCCGATGACGTTCCTGGATTTATGGGTGACCGGCGGCGGGAACAACCATGCCAAATACAGCAACCCGCAATACGATGCGTTGATCAAGCAGGCCAAATCGACAGCGGACCAAAAGGTGCGGATGGAAGCGATGCACAAGGCGGAAGAGATTCTCGCCCGTGATGTGCCGGTTACTCCGATTTACAACTACACTCAGGTATATCAGTTGAAGGATTATGTCAAAGGAGTCAAGATTGAAGCTGACGGTTCGTTCACCTTCACTTACGCTTACCTGACGGAAAAATAAGGCGAAGGGGACCACGGTCCGGAGGGTCACCTGCTATGGGTGGCCTTCCTCATGTCCTTTTTTCATACCGGACTCTAGAGGTGGTGGATGCATGCTTCGCTATCTGGGACAACGCTTTGTGATGATGTTGGTTTCCCTGTGGCTGATCGCGACGTTTACATTCATGATGATGCTGGCAGTACCGGGCGACCCGTTCACCGGTGAGAAAAAATTGCCGCCGGAAACCCTGAAAAATCTCAGGGCGGCGTACCATTTGGACAAGTCTTACCCGGAGCAGTATCTCTACTATATGAAAAACTTGGTGATGTTGGACCTCGGTCCCTCGATCAAATACACCACCCGCACGGTCAACCAGATTATCAGCGAGGGATTTCCCGCATCCGCCCAGTTGGGAGTGCAAGCGATCATCCTGTCGCTCATCCTCGGTTTGACGTTGGGTGTGATTGCCGCGCTCCGGCAAAACCGCATCCCGGATTATACGGCCACCGTAATCGCCGTATTGGGTGTATCGGTTCCCAGTTTCGTGATGGCGCCGATTTTACAAAAATATTTGGGGCTGGAGTGGGAACTGCTCCCGATCGCAACCTGGGAGGGATTTGAATACAGCATCATGCCGACGATCGCGTTGGCCGTACTGCCGTTGGCGATGGTGACACGGCTGATGCGTTCCAGCATGCTGGAGGTGCTGAGCCAAGACTATATCCGAACCGCCCGGTCCAAAGGATTGTCCCCGAGCCGCGTCATCATGCGCCACACATTGCGCAACGCCATCTTGCCGGTGGTGACCATCATGGGGCCGCTGACCGCGGGCATTTTGACCGGGAGTTTCGTCATCGAGAAGATCTTCTCGATCCCCGGCATCGGGAAATACTTTGTCGACAGCGTGACCAACCGGGATTATCCGGTGATCATGGGGATCACGATCTTTTATTCCGCCTTCCTGATCCTGATGAACTTTCTCGTCGATATGATTTACAGCTGGATTGATCCACGGATCAAAGTCGGACACAAGGAGGCGAGCTGAGATGGCGATTCCGGCACAACGATTTGAACGGGTACCCAAACGGTCCCAAGAGGCGGAAACGATCAAGCGGCCCAGCGTCACCTATACCCAGGACGTCTGGCGACGGCTGAAGCAGAACAAGCTGGCGATGGCGGGGCTGGTGATCATCATACTGCTGGCGGTCATGTCGATCATTGGTCCGCATTTATCTTCCTATTCGTACTATGAGCAGGATTTGGACGGGAAAAATATGGCGCCTTCGGGCGAACACTGGTTTGGTACCGATGATTTGGGCAGGGATGTCTTTGTCCGCACCTGGTACGGTGGACGCATTTCACTGGAGATCGGACTGGCCGCCGCTTTGATCGATTTGTGCATCGGCGTATTGTACGGGGGCATCGCCGGTTATCGCGGCGGCAAGGTGGACGAAGTGATGATGCGGATCGTGGATATTTTGTGGGGATTGCCGTATCTGCTCACCGTCGTGTTGCTTCTGGTCGTGCTGGAGCCGGGTTTGGGCACGATCATCATCGCTTTGACCGCGACGGGATGGCTCAATATGGCACGGCTGGTACGGGGTCAAGTGCTGCAACTGAAACAACAGGAGTTCGTGTTGGCCGCGCGTACCCTGGGCGCCGATACCAAACGCCTCCTGTTCAAACATCTGATTCCCAATGCCATGGGACCCATCATCGTCATGCTGACGTTCACGGTACCCAATGCCATTTTCGCCGAGGCGTTTCTCAGCTTTTTGGGGTTGGGGGTGCAGGCCCCGCAAGCCAGTTGGGGTACGATGATCAACGACTCGTTGGTCGTCATTTTTTCGGAAGATTGGTGGCGGCTGTTTTTCCCCGCCTTTTTCCTCAGCTTGACGATGTTGGCATTCAACGTGTTCGGAGACGGTCTGCGTGACGCGCTCGATCCCAAGATGCGGAAGTGAGGTGGACAGACGTGGCATTGTTGGAGATTCGTGATTTGCATGTGTCGTTTCACACCTATGCGGGAGAAGTGCAGGCGGTCCGTGGTGTCAACCTGACGTTGGAAAAGGGAGAAGCATTGGCCATTGTCGGGGAATCGGGCAGCGGCAAAAGCGTCACGGCACAGGCGATCATGCGCTTGATCCCTTCGCCGCCCGGCAAGATCAAAAGCGGTGAAATCCTGTTTGACGGGAAAGATCTGTTGAAGTTGACGGAAAAAGAGATGTTCCGGGTGCGTGGCTCAGAGATCGGGATGATCTTTCAGGACCCGATGACGTCGCTCAACCCGACGATGACGGTGGGCAAGCAGATCATGGAGGGGTTGATTTGGCACCAGCGCATTTCCCCTTCAGAAGCGCGCCGACGCGCGGTGGAAATGTTGCGTTTGGTGGGCATTCCCAGCCCTGAGACGCGGATTAACAATTACCCGCACGAATTCAGCGGCGGGATGCGACAACGGGCCATGATCGCCATCGCATTGGCCTGCAATCCCAAGATTTTGATCGCGGACGAGCCGACCACGGCATTGGACGTCACGATTCAGGCGCAAATCATCGAACTGTTGAAGGAACTGCAAAAGAAAACGGACACCGCTGTCATTTTGATCACCCACGATTTGGGCGTGGTCGCGGAAATGGCGCAACGCGTGGCGGTGATGTACGGGGGCAAGGTGGTGGAGACGGGAACGGTGGAAGAGATCTTCTACCGGCCGCGTCATCCGTACACCTGGGGACTGTTGGCTTCCATGCCCCGGCTCGATTTGGACCGGAAGCAGGAGTTGAAACCGATCCCCGGGTCCCCGCCGGATTTGTTCGATCCGCCCAAGGGTTGCCCGTTTGCCGATCGTTGTCCGTACACGATGCACATTTGCAACGACGAGATACCCGAAGTGACCGAGGTTTCCCGGACGCATCGCGTCAATTGCTGGCTGGAACACCCGGATGCACCGTCCGTCACGCATGAGCCGATCATTCGCTTTTCGTCCAAGTAGACATTGACAGAAATTTCGATCCATCGTATCATAAGCTTCAAATACGAATATCAGGAAACACCTTCTTATCCAGAGCGGCGGAGGGACTGGCCCGATGAAGCCCGGCAACCACCCCGTTTACCGCGTGCATCCACGCACACGTCAAACGGCGGGGAATGGTGCCAATTCCTGCAGAACCGACAGGTTCTGAGAGATGAGAAGGGGGACGGACTGCGATGGCATGGGAGCAGACGACACCCTCTTCTGATCGAAGAGGGTGTTTCCTTTTGAAAAAGGAGAGAAAACGCGTGGTAGCCAGCGTCGATACGGTGACAAAGAAAACGGTGGCCGTGGGGCCGGTAACATTGGAATGCGGTGAAACACTTCGGGATGTGTGCATTGCGGTGGAGACAGTGGGCAGCCTGTCGGCGAACCGGGACAACGTGGTATTGGTTTGTCACGCATTGACGGGGGATGCGCATGCCGTCGGGGATGAACGGGAACCGGGCTGGTGGGACGGTTTGATCGGACCCGGTCGTTACATCGACACCAATCGGTATTTTGTCGTCACCACCAATGTACTCGGCGGCTGTAATGGCAGTACGGGTCCGTCATCCATCAATCCGGATACGGGGCGACCCTATGGTTCGGCTTTTCCTCCGGTCACCATTCGCGATATGGTCCACGTGCAGTATCGTACGCTTCAGAAAATGGGCATCGATCGGGTTCATACCGTCATCGGCGGTTCCATGGGGGGAATGCAGGTACTGGAATGGGGCATCTTAT
The DNA here is from genome assembly GCF_016938855.1 of Polycladomyces zharkentensis. NCBI lineage: Bacteria > Bacillati > Bacillota > Bacilli > Caryophanales > Thermoactinomycetaceae > Polycladomyces > Polycladomyces zharkentensis. The sequence goes on from NZ_JAFHAP010000006.1 coordinate 155,954, forward strand.
ACCCTGAAGCGGTGGAGAATTTGATCCCCATCGCCACCACGGCCGCGTTGTCCCCCATGGCCATCGCCTACAACGACATCGGGCGCCAAGCCATCATGTCCGATCCGGACTGGCAGGGAGGCGATTACTATCCGGGGCCGGGGCCGAAAAAAGGGCTGGCCATCGCCCGAATGGTCGGGATGGTCACCTACCGGACGGACACATTGTTTCACCAGCGGTTCCAACGCCGTTTGCAGACCGATGTGCCGGAATGGTCCCGGGACGCGACGTTTCAGGTGGAAAGCTATCTGCGATACCAGGGAGAAAAACTGGTCAACCGGTTTGATGCCAACAGTTATTTGTGTCTGCTCAAAGCGATGGACACGCATGATGTGGGCAGGGGACGTGGCGGAATGGCGGCCGCGCTGTCGAAAATCCGCTCCCGCGTGCTGATCATCGGCATTGAGGAGGATCGGTTGTTTCAAATTGAGGAGCAACGGACATTGTTTCGGGAATTACGGGCGCAGGGAAAAGATGCGCAGCTGTGGGAATTCCGGTCCCCGTACGGCCATGATGCGTTTTTGATCGAATACGAACAGATGGGACCGGTCATCCGGCAATTTTTGGAGGGGTAGCGCCGGAGAGGTGCTGACCCCCTTTCCTTGACGCTGTTGAATGATTGGGAGTAAAATAAGGATGTTCACAAAGTTGAAACCCCTTTCTAACCACAGGGCTGCTCTTGCTGGCGGTCCGAGGGATTCGACACACTTGTCGAAACCTTTGGGAAGCGGTTTGACATCACGGCTTGATCGTACTATCAAAGTCCAATTTACAAGGGGTTATTGGAGGGCGCAAGATGAGCAATCACAGCAGTTTCTTCAACCGTCGGCTGCACTCGTTGCTGGGTGTCATTCCGGTGGGCTTTTTTTTGGTCGAGCACTTGTTGACGAACTATTTTGCGACCAGAGGCCCCGCTGTTTTCCAAGAAAAGGTGGAGTGGATCTGGGATCTGCCGTTCCTGCTCGCCTTGGAAACGGTGTTTATCTACCTGCCGCTTTTGTACCATGCGCTGTACGGTCTGCACATCGCGTTCCAAGCGAAAAACAACGTGGTGAATCACGGCACGTTCCGCAACTACATGTTTATGTTGCAACGTGTCACCGGCGTCATCACGCTCGTTTTCGTGGGATGGCACGTATGGGAAACGCGGGTTCAGGTGGCCTTGCGTGATTTGAACCCGCATGAGTTGACAGTGATGATGCACCAGATCCTCAGCAGTGACGTCAATTTTGCGTTGTATTTGATCGGAGTCTTGGCTGCTGTCTTCCACTTCAGCAACGGGCTCTGGTCGTTTTTGGTCAGCTGGGGCATTACGGTCGGGCCGCGTGCGCAATATGTATCCACTTGGGTGTGCATGGCCCTTTTCGTGGTTGTGTCGTACATCGGCGTCAGTGCCCTGTTCGCATTCCACAATCCGGAGTTTTTGAACCAGTTGGCGCAGCGTTAAAAGGGGGCAGTGTTCAATGAACGAAAAAATCATTATCGTGGGTGGCGGATTGGCCGGTCTGATGGCCGCCATCAAGACGGCGGAAGCGGGTGCCAATGTCGAGTTGTTTTCGCTCGTGCCCGTGAAACGTTCCCACTCGGTGTGCGCGCAGGGCGGCATCAACGGTGCGGTCAACACCAAAGGGGAAGGCGACTCGCCGTGGGAACACTTTGACGACACGATCTACGGCGGGGACTTTTTGGCCAACCAACCCCCGGTCAAAGCAATGTGTGAAGCGGCGCCGGGCATCATTTACCTGATGGACCGGATGGGAGTGCCGTTCAACCGGACGCCGGAGGGATTGATCGACTTCCGCCGTTTCGGAGGGACCAAGCATCACCGTACCGCTTACGCCGGCGCCACCACCGGGCAACAATTGCTCTATGCGTTGGACGAGCAAGTCCGCCGCTGGGAAGTGGCCGGTCGGGTCACCAAGTACGAGCACTGGGAATTCCTGAAGGTGATCTTGGACGATGAAGGCCGTTGCCGCGGGATCGTGGCGCAAAACCTGCGCAATCACGAGATCAAGGCTTTCCTGGCCGACGCCGTGATCCTGGCGACGGGCGGCTTGGGCATGATTTTCGGCAAATCGACCAACTCGATGATCAACACCGGATCGGCGGCGAGTGCCGTATATCAACAAGGTGCTTATTACGCCAACGGGGAGTTCATCCAAGTACACCCGACCGCCATCCCGGGCGATGATAAATTGCGCCTGATGTCCGAGTCCGCACGGGGAGAAGGCGGGCGTGTCTGGACCTATAAAGACGGCAAACCGTGGTACTTCCTCGAGGAAATGTACCCGGCTTACGGCAACTTGGTGCCGCGGGATATCGCCACGCGGGCCATCTTCAAAGTGTGCGTGGACATGAAGCTCGGGATCAACGGAGAAAACATGGTTTACCTCGATCTGTCCCACAAAGATCCCAAAGAGCTGGATATCAAATTGGGTGGTATCATCGAGATTTACGAGAAGTTCATGGGTGAAGACCCGCGCAAGGTGCCGATGAAAATCTTCCCGGCCGTGCACTACTCGATGGGCGGACTGTGGGTCGACTACAACCAAATGACCAACATCCCCGGTCTTTTTGCCGCAGGCGAGTGCGAATATCAGTATCACGGCGCCAACCGTCTCGGGGCCAACTCGCTCCTGTCGTGTATTTTCGGTGGCATGGTGGCCGGACCGAAAGCGATCGAATATGTGCGCGGATTGGAAAAATCAGCGGAAGACCTGCCGTCGACGCTGTATGAGTCCGTTGTCAAGGATGAAGAGGCCAAATACGAACAGCTGCTCAAGATGGACGGCACCGAAAATGCCTACAAACTGCATCAGGAGCTGGGTCAATGGATGACCGACAATGTGACGGTCGTTCGGTACAATGACCGCCTGTTGAAAACGGACGAGAAAATTCAAGAGCTGATGGAACGCTATCAAAACATCAATATGAGTGACACCGGCAAATGGAGCAACCAAGCCGTCTCCTTCACCCGCCAGTTGTGGAACATGCTGCAATTGGCCCGGGTGATTACGCTGGGAGCTTACCATCGAAATGAAAGCCGCGGTGCACACTACAAACCCGAGTTCCCGGAACGGAACGACGAAGAGTGGCTGAAAACGACCAAGGCCAAATTCACCGAGGACGGACCGGCGTTCGAATACGAACCGGTTGACATCTCGTTGATCAAACCGCGTCCGCGCCGGTATGACGTGGCGAAAGAGGAGGCGGCGAAACAATGAGCGAACAACAAACCGTACACCTGATCATCACCCGGCAAGACGGACCTGGTTCCAAACCGTACAAAGAAGAGTTCCGCATCCCATACCGGAAAAACATGAACGTCATTTCGGCGTTGATGGAAATCCAACGCAACCCGGTCAACGCGAAAGGCGAGGAAACCACACCGGTCGTATGGGAATCCAACTGTTTGGAAGAGGTGTGCGGGGCCTGCTCCATGGTGATCAACGGGCGACCCCGGCAAGCCTGTACCGCTTTGATCGATCATCTGAAACAACCGATCCGGATTGAGCCGATGCGCACCTTCCCGGTCGTTCGAGACCTGATCGTCGACCGGAGCCGCATGTTTGACGCATTGAAACGGGTGAAAGCGTGGATCCCGATCGACGGTACTTACGACTTGGGGCCGGGACCGCGCATCCCGGAAACGGTACGCCAATGGCGATATGAGCTGTCCAAATGTATGACGTGTGGTGTCTGTTTGGAGGCGTGCCCCAACGTCAACAGCAAATCCAAGTTTATGGGACCGTTTGTGGCCGGTCAGGTGGCATTGTTCAACTCGCATCCGACGGGCGAGATGAACAAGGACGAACGTCTGGAAGCGCTGATGGGCGAAGGCGGATTGCAGGAATGCGGCAACTCGCAAAACTGCGTGCAATCCTGCCCCAAAGGCATTCCATTGACCACCGCCATCGCCAAAATGAACCGCGAAGGAACCAAAATGCTGTTTCGCAAATGGTTGTCGCTATAACACAGAACCACGGATCATCTGATCCGTGGTTTTTTGTTGAGCGTATGAAACACCAGCAAGAGGGATGTTTGAATTCCTGGAAAACGATTTTCATGCATGTCATTGGAGCGAGCGAGAAACGACGCACCGGGAATCGAGAGTGGGTCAACCGCTTGCTCATGAGGCGTTGTCTGGTGCCCAAGGGTCACATTGCTTTCCCGGCTCGTTCCACCTGCGCCCTGCAGGACGCAGATGATAACCGTTCAGACCCGGTCAGCGCAGAGTGCGGGCAAAGTACGCTTCGCTTTGAGGAAATTGCCCGCGATTTCATCCTGCGCTTTCCGGGTCTGCGCTCAGCCGGGGCTTGGTAAGTCGCTCGCCTGGGGAAACATTGCTCTCTTACTGAATGTCGAGACACCCTGGACTCCGGAATACGCAAAACCCCCCTTGACTGTATCAAGTCAAGGGGGGTGGGTTTCACCGGAACAGAGATTTGATCCATTCGATCAACTGCGTGAACCATTCAACCAACATTGCGAAGAAGCCTTCCGCTTCCTTGGAGTTCAGGACCTGCTGGAATTGATCCTGGAAGTTTTTCAGTTGGTTGGTTACGTTGTCCCAGTTGATGTTCAGGTTGGACAAGTTTTGCGTAAACTGTGTCAGTTGGGTGATCTGTTGGTTGGTCAGATTGATATTGAGATCACCCGCCACATTGATGACGATGTCGCGGAATTCTTCCGGTGTCTGCGGTTGCTGTTTGGCTACCTCTTCCTTCAATCTCAACATGAATTCGGTCGCTTTTTCACTGCCGATCTGTTTGGCCAGTTCCGCAGTGCGCACGATTTCCTCGTTGGCGACCTGTTTTTGCTCTTCGCTGATCTTGGTACCGGTGGCCGCCTCAAACGCCTTCAGGATACCGGTCAGCCCGGCCGTGCCCGATACCGGTTTCGGTGCGGTGACGTACACGTCCGCATCTTTGACGCCGGCGGTGATCAAGGCATTGGCATACATCGTGTTGGTAATGGTTGTGATGTTGTGCGTTTGCACTTTGATACCCGACCCGGCGTCCGTCAACGTGATTTTCGCGGATGAGAGCGCCCGCGAACCGATGGTCGCCTTGCTCAAGTATTTTCCGAGGTATTGATGCTCTTCCGCATTGGTGACTTCGATGATCTTCACATCATTGGACACGTTCATTTCATTGAGAATGGCCTGGCGCTCCTGTTGGGTGAGGTCTTGTCCCAGCGTGACCACCGTCTCTCCCACCACGGCGTCGGCGGACGCGACGGACGGGAGAAACCAGGTGAATAAGAATATGCTCAGGATGCCAAGGCCGATGTTTCTCAGCCAAGTTTTCTTCATTTGCGTATAACCCCCTTCTCGTTATATATAGACGTAGTTTTCCCCGAAGATGTTTCGCTCATGGATGATTTTACATGGAAAGGAATAATCAAGAGCCGCCGGACGCATAATGTTGCTGAATAAATGTTTTCATCATCGGCTGGAGATAATGACTGCCGCCGCGATCCTTTACATCCTCCACAAACATGGTGGTGACGAGATCGGGTTGTTTGCCGGGTTTGCCGGTGATGGTGCACAACCATCCGTATTCCGTTCCGTTTTTGTCGTCTTTGCTTTTTTTCAATTCGGCCGTTCCTGTTTTGGCGGCGATACGTACCCCTGAAACGGACATACTGTGGGCGGTTCCGTGCGGATCGGTGACGACGGAAGTCAAGAGATCACTCACTTGCTGGGCCACCTGCGGCTTGATGACACCCGCTTTCCACACTTTGGGCCGGACGGGCTGTTTACCGTCCATTATCAATACGGGCTGCATGATGTTCCCCTTGTTGGCAAATGCCGTGTACATCATGGCCAGATGGAACGGACTCACTTCGATTTGCGCCTGTCCGTAGGAACTGTTGGCCAATTGCACCTCATTGTCGATTTTGCCGTTGGCGGCGATCTGAGAAGGCTCGATCGGGTAAGGGAAAGGGATCTCCTTTTCAAAGCCGAATTTTTTCAGGTACAGGTTCATGTTGCGTACGCCGATCATCAAGCCTGCCCGCGCGAAATAGATGTTGTCGGACCAGGCCAATCCTTTGCGAAGATCGATGGGGCCGCCCGGATTGTCAACCCGCGTGATATAAAAATCGCCCCAGCCGGGCTTTTGCCATTTGCCGGCGGAAGTATCAAAGGTGGTGTTGGGCTTTACTTTCCCCGTATCCAACCCGATGGCCGCCACGATGCTTTTCATCGTGGAACCGGGCGTGTAGGTGTATTTGAACCGGCTCATCAGCGGCATGGTCGGACCGTTGACCCGCTTCCATTCGGAAGAAGGAAACCCGTTGATGAACATATTGGGATCGTAGGAAGGTGCGCTCACCATGGCCAGCACTTCGCCCGTTTTCGGGTTGATGGCGACGGCGGCGCCTTTGTCCTTCCGAATACCGTTGTACAATCGGCGTTGTGTGTTCACATCGATGGTAAGACGAAAACTTTCGCCGTCTTGTCCCGGTCGTTGTGCCAACACTTTTTTCGTTTGTCCGTTCGCATCGACGATCAGCAAACGATGTCCGTGGCGGGGACGCAAACGTTCTTCCCACACTTGCTCCAAACCGCGTTGACCGACCCAGTCCCCTTGCTCATATCCCTGGTTTTTGAGTTTCTTCAACTGTTCGGAGGAGATGGGGCGTATGTAACCGATCAAATGGGCGGTCGCCTCTTTTTGCGGGTAAACACGCTTGCTCTCCATACGGATATCCACACCGGGGATTGCTTTCAACGCCGGAATTTTTCCGCGGTCTGCCAAGTCCAACGTGCCCACTTCCACCCGGTCCGATTGCTTCGACTTCAGTTTTCCGGCCAACCGGGCTGGACTCAATCCCAACAGTTGGGCCAACTTTTGCTGGGTTTTGGTGTCCGTGATTTGTTTCGGAAGAACCGAAACATGGTATTTGACTTCGTTGATGGCGAGCGGTTCACCATTGCGGTCGTGGATTTCTCCTCGTAGGTTTTCATTGGTGCGCTCGATTTTGATCAGGTCGTTTTCGCCGAGTCCGGGGAGGAGGACAGCGGTTGTCCACTGAATTCGCCATCCGGCCTCTTTTTCTTTCACCCATTGCGCAGCCGATTGAAACGTCAGATCACCGAACGCCTTGGTGGACCGGACCATCCGGAAGGGGATGACGTGTCCTTTCGGTTTGGCGGGTTCCAGTTGGATCTTTGTCTGACCGATCGAGGAAGCAACTTGACGGTGCTGCTTGACGAAATCCTGTTTGCTGATGCGCTTTTTGGATGTGGCACTCAGCAGGTCGTACATTTTTTCATATTGTCCTTGTTCCCACAATGATAGATAGTCTTCCATCGCAGGCATGGGTCCCGGGTCCGTTTCACAACCGAAAAGGAAACCGAAAGATAAGATACAAACGATAATGACAGAAAGCATGCTGGTACGCATGTGTGCTGTTCACCTCCGTCAGATGAAAATCGGGAAAGAGAAAGGGCGGCCGATTGGAACCGCCCTGGTTTGTACGAGGTCAGACGAAAACGGGGTCTTTGAATTGCGCCAGTTTCTCCAGTGCGCTTTTCTCCACGTCTTTATGCAGGCTGTTGCCGTGGGCATCCATCGTGACGATGGCGGCAAAGTTTCGCACACGAAGATGCCACATGGCTTCCGGTATGCCGAACTCCAGAAAATCGACGCCTTCAACGCCGGTGATGCAGTCCGCATAGTATTGAGCGGCGCCGCCGATGGCATTCAGGTAGACCGCCCCGTGTTCCTTCAGTGCGGACAGTGTTTTTTCACCCATGCCACCTTTCCCGATGACCGCGCGGATGCCGAATTTGCGGATGATATCCGCCTGATAGGGCTCCTCCCGGATGCTTGTGGTCGGTCCGGCGGCCTTCACTTGCCAATTGCCGTCCTTGTCTTTGAGCATCACCGGGCCGCAATGGTAGATCACGCCGCCGTTGAGATCCACCGGCGAATCGTGGTCAATCAGGTATTTGTGCAAGGCGTCCCGGCCGGTATGGATCAGCCCGTTGAGAATGACGATGTCACCTACACGCAGTTGCCGGATTTGTTCTTCCGTGATCGGCGTGGTGAGGGTGATTTCGCGGTTGCCCTTCTTTTCGCCGACCCATTCGCTCATTTCGGGTGCAGGAATATCCTCCACCTTCGGTGCGTCGGTATACAGCCATCGTTTGATCTCGCCGGTTTCGGGGTCCAGAACGACGCCTTGCCGACGAAACGCCCAACAGTTGTAAGCGACGGAGACGAAGAAGCTGGCCGGAATCCGGTTGATGGCACCGATCTTGCAGCCCAACAGTGTGACATCGCCACCGAATCCCATCGTACCGATGCCCAGCTGGTTGGCCGCTTCCATGATGTACGCTTCCAGTTTGGCCAACTCTGGATTGGGGTTGACGTCGTGCACCGGACGGAACAGTTGCTCTTTGGCCAGTTGATATCCGGTCGTCCGGTCTCCGCCGATGCCCACTCCGATAAAACCGGCACTGCAACCTTGGCCTTGGGCTTGGTAGACGGCGTGCAGGATGCATTTGCGGATTCCATCCAAATCCCGTCCCGCTCGACCCAATCCTTCCAGTTCACAGGGGAGGCTGTATTGGATGTTTTTGTTTTCACAACCGCCGCCCTTCAGGATCAGGCGCACCTCGATTTCGTCTTTTTCCCACTGCTCAAAATGAATCACCGGAATCCCCGGCCCCAGGTTGTCGCCGCTGTTTTTCCCGGTAAGTGAGTCCACGGAGTTGGGACGCAGTTTGCCCAAGCGGGTTGCTTCGGCAATCGCTTCGTGGATCGCTTCCTTCATGCGGATTTGGTTGATACCGACGGGGACCCGAATCTCAAACGTCGGCATCCCGGTGTCCTGACAAATCGGGGAAACGTTTTCTTCCGCCATCCGAATGTTGTCCGAGATGGTGGATAGCGCCAAACCTGCCCGTGTGCCCGCGTTTTCACGCATTTTGGCGCGTTGGATGGCGGCACGCACATCCGGGGGCAGATTGGTCGAGGTTTCCGTGATCAATTTCAGCATGGATTCCTTGAGCGCGCGCATGTTCGAAACCCCTTTTGCCTTGGATTTCTGTATCCTTTGATCCTATACTATCTTGACTTGCTCTGCACGGCAACGGCGCCAAAAGCACTCCTTGCCGCGGGCTTCTCGCTTCATCCGGTGTGGCAGATCCACATCCATCCACGAAGGCTTCGCCCAAGCCTTCTTCCGTTTCTCTCACGAAATCTCACCAGCATCGTGGTTTTCAGTGTTTCCGCATTCCACAGATTGATTGTATCAAAATTCGGTCGGACTGACGAGAGGGCCAAGGCCCATCATATTCGACGATTATTTATCATCCCGACCAGAATAGAGTGAACCGGATCGTGTCAGGTTGTCCCGCCAGCACCCAATCACACGAGCCGGATTTTCTTATGCAAATGAAAGAGGACGCGTTTCTTCCCTTTTCACACAGGGAGATGACGCGCCCCGTTACATGATCATCCTCTCAACGCTATGGCGGGCAGTTAACCGATTACATCAGTCGGTTCCGTTCAGCGGCTTTGATAAACTGCTGTTCCGATTCGATCAATCCGCACACACCGCACTGCACGCGGACTTTTTCGCCACTATAGGGAATGTACAACGGATCGTCGGGATTGATGCTGCCCACGATCTCCCCCGTTTTCGGGTCCTTTCTCACCGAATGCGCCACTTGTTCGATCACATGAAACCGACTGCGGTTGGTCCCGCACGAGGGACAAAGGTAGGGAGTTTCCATCCCCAACACCTCCTGTCCCTAGTAGGCTGCCCGCTTTGTCGACGATCATACCTGTTCGGCTTCTTTGAACTCCACCCATTGATCAGCCCATTTTTCGATGGACTGGATGACGGGAGACAGGTCTTCCCCTTTGGGAGTCAGACTGTACTCGATCCTGACAGGTGTCTCCGGATACACTTTGCGTTCCAGAATACCGTGTGCCTCCAGCTCCTTTAACCGTTCGGCCAGCATCCGTTCGCTCATTTGCGGAATCTGTTCACGGATGTCGCGAAAGCGGCGCGGGGCGTCCAACAATACGCGGATGATCAAACCGGTCCACTTCTTGGCCAGGATCTCCATCGCCGCTTCATATTTCGGACAGATGCAACGGTCTGCCATGGTTGGCTCACCTCACTTCTATTATTGTAACAAAGAGAAGCGAAAACGTCATTATATCGCGGTTTGTTTCAGTTTATATAAAGAAGTAACATATTTAATTTAAGTATAGCCAGTTATCCCCCTCGCTTACCCACGTCCGGTTAAAAAGGGAAATACAAGAGAGGGCGAGAACTAAGTTTACTGGGTGTGACTGCTCATCTGTCAGTCCGACATCAGAGATGCGGAGCAAAGTTGGCAGATTGCACATCGTGGATTGAAACCATTGAAAGGGCAACAGCTGAGAGGAGAGAGAGGATGGACCAAGAGGCAAAAGCTTTTTTGCAGGAATGGGTTCCGCAATGGGAGCAGGCGGATCGACGCCTGAATAAAGCATATTGGAATGCAAATACGACCGGCGAAAAAAAGCATGAGGAGGCGCTTGCCGAAGCATTGCGGGAACGCATGCGGATGATGGCCGACCCTGAGCGGTTGGACCGGCTGGCAACGTTGCGGGAAGCGGAGATCGTCGATCCGTTGCTTCGCCGACAGTTGACCCTGTTATATAACGAAATGGCCATGAGCCCGAGCGATCCCCGGCAAATTGAAGAGATGGCCCGTCTGCAAACGGAAATCGAGGGGGCGTTTGTCAGGTTTCGTTCTGAGGTGGCGGGAAAAACGGTCACCGAAAATGAGATCAGGGAAATCCTTCGCACCGAAAAAGATCCGTACAAACGAAAAAAGGCGTGGCGCGCCAGTAAGCAGATTGGTGTGGTGGTGGCTGATTCCATCCGCAGATTGGCCGAACTGCGTAACGAACTGGCGGCAGAGAGAGGGTTCCGCGATTACTATCATATGTCGCTCACATTGAACGAGATAGAGGAAGAGGAACTGTTTGCGGCTTTGGAAGCGATTCGTTCCCGGACGGATGGGCCGTACGCCGACCTGAAAAAGGAGATGGACGCTGTATTGGCCAAACAGTATCCCAACCTGCGGCCGGAAGGGTTGCGTCCATGGCATTATACTGACCCGTTTTTTCAGGAAGCGCCGCCGGTGTTTGACGTGGATTTGGATTCCCATTTCCGTGAGCGGAAGCTGGAAGAGCTGGCGGTTCAAACCTTCCGCGGAATGGGATTGGACGTGGAGGACATCCTCAGGCGCAGCGATTTGTACGAGCGGGACGGAAAAAGCCAGCATGCGTTTTGTTTGGATATGGACCGGCGCGGGGATGTGCGGGTGCTGTGCAATTTGCGGCCCAACGCGAAATGGATGGAAATTTTGTTGCACGAGCTGGGCCATGCCGTCTACGATGCCAATCTGGATCGTAAGTTGCCCTATCTGCTCCGGCGTTATGCCCATATCGCGACAACGGAAGCGGTTGCCATGATGATGGGCCGGCTGATCCACGACCCGGTGTGGTTGATCGAAGTGGCCGGCATTCCTGAATCATGGGTTGCGGAGAAAGAGGCGTCACTTCGCAAACAATCTGCATTGTCCATGCTGGTGTTCATTCGTTGGTGCTTGGTGATGATCCATTTTGAACGGGACCTCTATCGTGATCCGACGGGTGATCTGGACACGTTGTGGTGGGATTACGTCGAGCGGTTTCAATTTGTCCCCCGTCCGGAGGGACGCCGTGCTCCGGACTGGGCGGCCAAGATTCATCTGGGCACCTCTCCGGTGTATTATCAGAACTATTTGTTGGGAGAATGGATGGCATCACAATTTTTCCATGCCTTGCAATCAAACGGGGGAGCGTCCCATCCACTGGTCAACAACGCTCATGCGGGTTCATTTTTGAGAGAGCGAATTTTTCTCCCCGGTGCACGGTATCATTGGCAGGACCTGCTGGAGCAGGCAACCGGTGAACGGTTGAACGTCGAACGGTTCCTGGAGCCCTTTGTGGCTTCGGACGGGTCTGTGAGGAAATAGAGAACATGACTGGATGATTCAAGGGACCTTTGGATCATCGGTTTACCATCACATTTTCTCGTCGCTTCCTTGTTCAGACTGAATCAACTTGTGATATCGTTGTTTCACATGTTGAAAGTGTTCGCGGATTTGGGTTTTGGACCATCCCTTTTCCATATATAACAGCAGATGGTCCAACAGGGTGGGATACCAGGACAAACCCAATGAACGCTGGGCAAAGGCATGGGCGGCGATTTCCCTGGTCTTCCCTACATAGTCCCTCCGCGTGAACGGTCCCCAACGTTTGACAGGGACTTTGGGCAGGGTGCGATCCGTACGGCCGATGGTGTGTATTTCCAGATGATGAAACCACTCGTGAGTGAGATGCAATGCCACCAGATCATCTGATGAGACACGGTATTCGAAGCGTTCAAAAAAATGAGCCAACTGCTTGATGGAAGGACGATAGATGTCGATGGTCGGGGGTTTGCCGCGATATTGGGCGCGCGTTTCGATGCGAGGAGAAGCATGGTCGAGAAAGCGCACCCGGATTCCGCCGGCGATCAGGCGATTGATCAGATCGATGAGCTGACCATCATAGGGATTTTTTTGGGCGGCCTGTTCACCCCATTCCATGGATGAACGAATATACATACGCACGTCCGAGGGGGAGAGTTGGGAGAAGTATGCATCTTGTTCCAACTCCATGAAGGCCAAAACGGGTGCAGGAGGCACAGGCCAGTGTTGTTCCAGGGGGACGGAAGCGAGAGAAATGGTCGACAATCCGGGTGTTTGGCGGATCATGGCGATTCCTCCGTCGAATGAGCTGAGCGTTCACTGCAACGTTATGTCGAATACGGCTTGGTTCATTCGCACAAACGAACAACCCCCTGTAACAGGGGGTTGTGTGGAAGAAAGAACCATGATTGTTTATCGGCGAACCGCCGCAGCAGCTTGTCCGCTCATTTGTTGTTCAGCCAAAGCGACCAGACGTTTCGTGATTTCTCCACCAACGGAACCGTTGGCACGGGACGTTGTGTCGGGCCCCAGCTGAACACCAAATTCCTGGGCGATTTCGGCTTTCATCTGGTCCAGGGCTTGACGGGCCCCGGGAGCCAAAATACGGTTGTTACGTGGCATTCTTTCCACCTCTTCGTTATGGATTGGCTTGCAAGCTCTGTTTGTAGTTTGTGATACAAAGTCCGAATTATACCAATCCATCCGAAAAAATCCGATGAGTAGACGAGTCTGTTGACAAAGTCGGAAAAACCCGTGTGAGACGGCTTTTCTCGGGTATGATAAACCGAGAGGAGTGATCGATACCCATGTTTTTCCACGGGATTCCCTTTGTCCATCTGGTCAAGCAATTTCCGGTATTGCAAGCTTCCGATGGTCCGCGCAAATCTCCTGACAAACGGCAAGATGCCCGGCGTCTCATACGGCGTATCGGGTTTGAGCCGGTTCATCTGTTGCGGTCTTCGCCGGTATACTCGATCAGGCGTTGTTTGGAGGAATGTTTGCAGTACGGTGACACGGTGTTTGCTTTTTCAACCGTACCATTTCCCCGTGTGCAGCTGAGTCAGCACGAATGGGGCGTTCGCCGTTTACCTCTTCACGCGGCGGATTGGGCCGTCACGACGGACCGGCGGGCCATCAGATGGACGCGGGAGCATATTCCTTCCCTGCCCGTTCTGTTTTGTCAAGCAGGGAAGCCACCGTTTTTTCGCGAAAGGGGATAAAGACAAGAAGGATTGGGAGGGATCGGGATGGACAACCAACTACCACTTGTACCAGTGGAAGAGATCGAACGGCGTTACCGACGGTTTCAGCAGACGTTGGACCGGATGGAACTGGACGGCGCCCTGATCGCTCAAAATATCGATTTGTACTATTTGACTGGAACGATGCAAAACGGTTTGCTTTTCGTTCCCCGGAAAGGTGAGCCGTGTCTATATGTGAAAAAAAGTGTCGCCCGTGCGAAGCGTGAATCTTCCGTGCCGGTGGAGCAGATGGGACGAATGCGGGAATTGCCGCAACGGATGGCGGAGCGCTTCGGACCTGTTCAACGCGTGGGAATGGAATTGGATGTACTGCCGTATGCACAGGCGACGTTCTACGCCGATAAATTGTTCCCGAAAGCCGAATTGACGGACATTTCATTTCCGCTTCGGCTGCAGCGGGCCGTCAAATCAGATTACGAACTGAACCAATTAAAACGAGCAGCGGGTTGTGTGCGGGAGATCGTGGAAGCGCTTCCGGAGATGTTGAAACCCGGTATGCGGGAAGTAGAGCTGGTTGCCGAAATCGAACGGCGTTTGCGGATGAAGGGGAATATCAATCTATACCGTATGCGCGCCTTCAATCAAGAGCTTGTATTGGGTATGGTTGCCTCAGGAGCGGCTGCTGCTGCTCCCACTTACTTCGACGGGCCCGCTGGTGGGATGGGATTGAGTACCGCCAGCCCGCAGGGAGCCGGTTGGAAAGAAATCCGGGTGGGTGAGCCGATTCTGGTGGATATCAGCGCGGTGATCGAAGGATACATCATTGATCAAACGAGGCTGGCGGTCATCGGCGAGCTGGAAGACGATCTGGAACATGCCTACGGGGTTGCGCGTCAGATCCTGAAAGCAACGGAAGAAAAGGCGAAACCGGGAGTAACATGGGAATCGTTGTACATGGATGCGCTGAAAATGGCGGAAGAAGCCGGATTGGCGGATCATTTCATGGGATACGGCGAAGATCAGGCCAAATTTTTGGGACATGGCGTCGGATTGGAGCTGGATGAACTCCCGGTTTTGGCACGCGGGTTCGATCAACCGTTGGAAGAAGGCATGGTGATCGCGGTGGAGCCGAAATTCACCTTTCCCGGACGGGGTGTGATCGGTATCGAAAACACGTACGTCGTAACGGCGGATGGCTTGAAGTCGTTGACCACCGCTTCCGAAGAGATTGTTCGGGTGCGGGCATGACACGCCATCAGGATCATGTCCCTGAGGGACACTGCAACAGGTTGTTCCCGGATTGACCGTTCGAGGGAACAGGACACCCTCTTATGGGGGAACAAGTTCAAATTCCCCGTCGAATGCGGAGCTTCAGACGGAAAAATCAGGAGACACCAGACTTGGTCAGCAAGAGCCCTTCGTCTGTCACGAAGGGCTTTTGTGATGCTGCCGCAGGGAAAAGGAGTTGCAATGGGTGACAGAGTGTTAAAAAATCGCTTGACAATGGGTTTTTATCACTCACGGAAAGAAGACGATATGCATACGATGACACCGTGTCGAGGGTTTCAGGCTGAACAACCGGATGATCGCCTATTTTAACCTCTCCCCATCACCCGCGAATAAGCCTGTTCATACAATAATCTGACTGAGTCCCGACCCTCGTGTTCTAAGAGCTCGAGCAAAGAGGGGTGGCATATTTTGACCAACCAGAAGGGGAAGCCCCTGTTGACCAACAGGGAGAGGGAAGTGTTCGAGTTACTGGTCCAAGACAAGACCACCAAGGACATTGCTCAACAACTGTTTATCAGCGAAAAAACCGTCCGCAATCATATTTCGAACCTCATATGTACCTATTGCAGAAAAGTGTTTATGTTCTTCAACAAGTGACCTTGAGCGCGATGGTGACACACTATATATGACTTAAGAATGGGGACAAAAATGCGCTTTTCAAAAAGCACAGTAAGAAACCACCGGCAGGTGGTTTCTTTTACGATGCTCCAGAGTGGCTCCAAATTCCGCGAATCGTTGCCGGCCCCCTAAATAAAGCTGAATGCTGTATATGAAAAGAAATGAACAAAATCACTTTGCTAAAATATTCGTTAATCGAACATTTTCAATCTCAAAACTCCCATTCGCTAGGTCTTCATTGGTAGTTGCGGCTAGTGCTTCGTCGGAAAGTCTCAAAAAGGATCGTTTTTGAGACTAAGGTCTACTGTGGTCAGGCATACTGTCAAACAAAAAACGCCATCTCGGTGGGATAAGGTAGTTTGCGGTGAGGCTCGGTTGTTCTGATAAGAAAGCCGGTATCAGAAGTTAGACGGATTCACGAAAAGTCCCATCAATAACGATTACAAAAGGGAAGTAACCGAGGAAGAGGGGGATACCAGAGCCGAGTTGGATTTTTTTACCCAGCGTTTTGTAGGGTTTTTCTTTTTGGCGAGTTTTATTTCCAATAATTTACAGTATATAATGTGTGAAGAAGCACGCCGACGGGGTGTGGTTCCCACACCAGATTACGCATTACGCAAAACTCCTTCAAGCTTACCATTTGGATATTTTACACATACGAAAGGATATCTAGTTTGTGTTTACACTGTACGTTGCAATTCCTTAATCACGATTTCCCCAGGTTCATTCCTACTAAAATAATATCTCTTTATAGCTACCTCCTCTTAACAAATTTATATCATCGCCGTGATTCCCTTTGTAGTCCATCTTTCCCTCCCAAGTGACGGATGACAATTTTATAAGACGTAGGTTATAATGAGAACATACATTCGCATTAATACGAAATTCCTAAAAACACGAAAGGGGGGAGGGTATATTGGGGGAAACAAGAAAAAACCACCCGGCGGCGGGTGGTTCTGTGGAACATTATAGAAAGGATATATCCGCACTAAGTCTACTACATATTGATACGTGTGCCAATAGTGAAGATGAAGAAACGCTAGAAGAAACCTTGGAAAGGGCAGCGCGTTACTTTGGGTTCGGTCCAACAATGGATGCATATAAAGTATGTGTATGGTTACGGGACAACAAGAAATTGACCGATCATGATATTCAAGAAATTGAACGGGTTATTCGGTATGAGTAGCCGATTCTTCCCGTTCAATGGCAGCTTGGATAATTCTTTGGATAAGCTTCCGTTCTTCCTCGGTTAGCTCACGCCCACCCCAATGGGCCCTTTTTTTGTTTAACACTTCTTTTAAGTCAGCGTATTCGGTTTCACTGGTGTTTTCATTGATTTTTACATTTGGATCATCAATTCGACCTAGAAGATAGTCAGTGGTGGTGTGAAGTTCGTCTGCCAGTTTCAGTAGCATCTCATTGGAAGGTGTACTGTATCCATTCTCATAGTTTGAGATCGTTCCCTTTGTCGTATTTACTCGTCTTGCCAATTCTTCTTGAGAAAGCCCTCGTGCTTTTCTAATAGATCTTAGACGAACCTTTATCATCGACGTCTTTGACATTTTTGTTCCCCCCTTTTGTGGGGCGGTTTGTCCCAATGTACAAGTAAATTGTACACATAATCGGATTTGAATAAAACAATCGTACAAGAAAAACATACAAAAAGGGTTGACGTACAAGAAACTTGTATGTTACAGTTGGGTTGTGGTTGTTCAAGAAACTTGTACCGAGAGGTGAAGCTGATGAAAAACATTGCTCTAAGATCAGCACGTCTTGAAAAGGGATTGACTCAAGACGAATTAGCCAAAATGCTTGGATACAAGGGAAGACAGTCGATTTCAAACTGGGAAAACGGTTATGTAGAACCACCACTAAAAGTCGCAATCAAAGTGTCAAAAATCCTTGGAAAAGATCTAGAGTATCTTTTTTCATGCTACAAAGTACAAGAAACTCATACAAATAATGTGACTCAGGATGAATCCCTCGATAGTGGTCCCGTACAACTGTCCAACGTGCATAGCATACCTTGAGGTGGTCTATATGCCATCGACTAAGCGGGCCATCCTCCGGATCGGCAAGGAGACATACGGGACGAAAAAGCTGGAGGAAGCATTCCGCGAAGCGCTCGCACCTTACTTCTCCGAAGCCGAGAAGGAGAATGAGTCCAAGAACTAACACGGGCATCACCTGCGAGGCGGGTTGGTTCCCGCCTGGAGGAAAGACAAGCCCGAAGTGGGACAAGTAGTACTCATTTTATCCATTAGAACCGTACCACAAAAGTCAGTGACACAGAACAATGTGAATGTCACAAGGAGGCGACATGATGACATGAGTGTGGGGATTGTCCAGAGAGAAGCCAGAATGGGAGCGGGAGTGACACAAAAAGAGCTCGGACGAAGACTGCATCTAAGTCGATCGATGATTGCAGAGATCGAAGCTGGAAGGAAGCGATTACCACGGGATGTTGCTAAAAAAGCGGTTGAGACCCTCAACTGTGGATTCTACGCCTTGGAGGTTGCAGCGGAACTCACCGGGATAGGTATCGGAAAGTTGGACGGCGACAGTATCGACCTACATCGATCCGCATTAAAGGAAAAGTCTTTGGAAGAGCTTCAGGAAGCAATATCCCAAATCTCCGCAACCAGCTTGTCAAGAAAACCCGACCGTTTGGACCAAATGGCCCGCAACGAGATTTCCAAAGTTATTGAGGAGTCAATGGATGCGGTGGTGGTGTTGATGAACTTCATCGCTTCCATCTGTCAGGAGTACGGCTTTAGCTGGAATGATGTGTGGCAAAAAGAACGCCGAAAGCTGGAGGCGAAGGGCTACAAAAAAGCCCGCTGAGGAGGTGAAACGATGAAGGTCAAGGTTGGTGACTGGCTTAAAAAACCGTTGTTAAGCCGATGGATTATCCTTCTTAACTGTGCAGCGGTGCAAAAGCATCAGAGACAAATAAAAAAAGCCCATTAATAGGGCCAAATCACTCACTACCCTCAGCTTACCAGATCGGGAGGCTGAGGGCAACCAGGAGGATACCAAAAGTGAAACCATACCATAAGCGATTGGCGGAGCTTTACGCCAAATACAAACAAGGTCACTGGTTGTCAGTAATGGAGATCCGGGATTGGAAGGAATCACTTGATGCTATTTACCACCAGTCCCCTAAAAGCTTCGAGTTTGAACAGCGACTCGCCGACGTTTGGAAGGTGATTAAGGATAATGGGCAAATGACCGGGAACATCATGACCGCTCTACGGAAAGCACTGGATGACAATCTGGACCACTGTTTCCGGATGAGTATGTTGGGTGAGATATCCTTTATCGCCTATGAGATGCAAGATATCGACTGGCAACACGAGATCTGTACGAAGATCGACAAAACCCTGGGAGGAACGATCCCATCATGATGGTGGATGTGATAAAGGTTCTTGACCACGAAAAAAGTCGGGACACCTTGTCATACAGTCACCGAGCAACGGTGGAGATGAAAAATCCAGTGAATCTGGCTGATCCGCAGGCAGTTTCTCGCTTTGCGTTTGAGACGGCGATCCGGGTGCATTATCATCCTGCCGGCTACGGGATGTGGCACGTGGGTGTAAAACAAGTTGCCGATGGGTTGTATGAGGTCAGTTGGTGTTCAATGACATCCTGCGATTAAGGGGTGACCAATGATGAAAATCACTGATAGCATTGCAAACATCTCCATGGCACTCAGTAAGTTTCAGGCTGCCGTAACCAATCCAAAAAAAGAATCGGTGAACCCTCATTTCAAATCCAAGTATGCCGATCTTGACTCCATTATCAACGCCATTCGGCCGGCATTGAATGAGTGTGATCTAGCGTTTATACAAAACCCCGTCAAAGATGAAAACGGAATAGGCGTCTATACAATCCTCCTTCACAAATCAGGCGAGTACATTCAATTCGATCCGGTATATATCCCGATCAAAGCGGAGACACCCCACCAAGTAGGAGCCGCGATGACATACGCCCGCCGTTACTCATTGGGTGCAGCTCTCGGGATCGCCACAGATGAAGACGATGATGCAAACTCTATCCAACCGATGACCGGAAGAGAGACGACTCAACAAGCGAAACGGCCAGTCAGACAGGAAACGAAAGGTCACCAGGCTGGACAACGAGCGGAACGGAACCTGAATCAGTGGAAGCAGTTGGCCAAGGCCAATGAACACACCCAATCGGAAGACAGCGAACGTAAACGGTTTTTCGCCATATGCGCCAAGAAGAAAATCACTGAAAAGGCACAAAAGGCTTTAGTCTTCGGTTTCACTGGAAAAGAGAGCCGGAAAGATGTCACGAACGAGGAGTTTAAGGTGATCTCTGATTTCTTAGAAAAAGCCACAAGGCAAGAGATCGAAAAAGCGATCAATGAAGCGATTGAGTCAGTAAAGAGACAAAACACTCCAGACATGAGTGGTATCTCCGATGAAGAGATCATGAATCTTTTGGGTGATCCTGATAAACAAGCGGTATAACAGGAGGATGATTTCCGATGGCATTGGAGGCAAAACGGTTGCAGAAATTGTGGCCGATTAAGGAACGGATCGACTTCCACCTGGATGATCTGGAGAACGATTTGCGTGGGTTGAACCAAGCAATTGAGTTGGGGCACTACGAAGCTGTTCGGCAGATTGCGAACGATATGAGCTGGACCATTGAGAAACTGAGAGAGCTGAATGGATAAAGGCACTCCGGGCCAGACAAAAAACATCTCTCTGGGAACTGGCAGAACTCACTCTTGAATGAGGTGATAACGATGGCGGTATATCAAGCGGAGTATTTCTTTGAAGGCAATTATGGCATGGACTATTTGAATCATGGTGATTTGGTGCAACTTCCAAACGGAACACGGTTCCGTGTTCTTTGGACCAAGAAGCACGGCAAAGAGTTAGTTTACAACACCGATACCTTAGGTCTGATCTACGCACGTGAATTGAAACGAATTGGCTAACGGGCGGCCACTGCCGCCCATCCAAACCAACAGGGGAGTGATTGAATATGGCAAGACGCCGGATGGTTGACCCAAATTTTTGGGAGTCCGAGGATGTAGCCGCATTGACCCATCGCCAACGGTTGCTGTTGATTGGCCTTTTTTCTAATGCTGATGACCACGGGCGTGGTCGTGCCCATCCCTCCTATGTTCGGTCGAAGGTATTTCCCTATGATGACATCACTTTACGGGAGATCCAGCAAGACCTTGATTGTATTGCTCAACGAATCAATATTCGTTTCTACACCGTAAATGAAAGCCGCTATTACGCCTTCATGAACTGGGATAAATGGCAGACCGTCCAGAAACCGCAACCCAGTAAGATTCCGGAGCCACCAACTGAAGTAGTCCAAGAGATTAAACAAGATGAGACCGAGGGCGTACCAGAACCAGAACCTTTTGAGAATCATTCCGGAACGAGTCTGGAACAAGTCGAGAATGATTCCGGAATGGGTCAAGAATCATTCCGGAACGATTCTCTCCTAAAAGAAAAGAAAGGAAAAGAAGTAGTAGTAGTAAACGCTGCTGCTACTGACGGTGATGATTGGTTCGAGAATGATTACTCCCCTGAACAACAGGAAGATATCAAGAGAGTGTCCGATCACTGGAGAAAGAAACGGGCGATCCTTCACATCTCTCCTGATGATCTTACCGCCATTGAGGACTTGGTGGTAAGGGAAAAGGTTCCGGCTGACGAGATCATCCAGGGTATTGATCGGATCTTTGATGAGTTTGCCAAGCGAAAGAAATACCGTGGTCAGAAGATCAACACTTTCCGGTATTGTGTACCAGCGATTCTGGAGGGCTTTGATCGTAAGCAGGCGGGGGCTAATGTCCGACCATTCCGCAATGCGTATCCTGAGCCGGCACGGCCTAATGTGATTGATGAAGGTGCGGTGGCTAAATACCGGGCGATCCTTGACAAGCAGAAAAAACAACGCGCTTAGTGGGAGGGGCCACAGTGGAGGAGTTCGTGCCTTACGATGCCCGTTTGGAGCAGGAAATTATCGGGTGCATGATCTACGAGCCCACTTGTGTAGCGGATGTAATCGAAATGGTCAAACCACAGCACTTTTATATCCAGAAACACCGGGTACTTTGTCAGGAGATCTATCGATTATGGCAGCAGGATGAGAGCTTGGTCAATCTCACAGAGTTGGCTCCTTTCCTGCAGAAAGAGGGCATCAAAGTCAGCGATGTGGTAGCCATGGTTGATCTGGTGACCTCAACCAGGACTGTACGTCATCATGCTGAGCGCTTGAAGCTGATTGCCTCACTTCGGGCAGCCACGGAATTGGGCCGGGAGATGGCATCCAACGTACACCTTCGGGATCGGACAGAGATCCGGGAGACGCTCAACCGGTTTGAGCAGCGCCTTTCGCAAATCACGGAATCATCGACGAATATGCAGACGATGACCTGTATCAACGATGCCCTATTGCGGTTTAACGATTGGTTTGAACGCGTATGCGATCGAGGTGCAGGTGTAACGGGTATACCGACCGGATTTGATGACCTGGATGCTATCACGGCCGGATACCAGAAGCAGGACCTGATCATTTTGGCTGCTCGGCCATCCATGGGGAAAACAGCCTTTGCTCTTGCCTCCGCTATTCATATGGGCCAGAAAGTACCAGAACCCATCCTGTTCTTCGAGCTGGAGATGAAAGAAGAGGATTTGATCAAGCGAATGATCGCAAACAAGGGTATGGTCGACATTCACCGGATCACGATGGGGGACGTGGATGAGGAATTGCTGGAGAAGGTCACCTTTGCCCAATCGGAGCTGTCCAAGTTGAATCTGGTGCTGGATACACAACCTAGCATCACGATCCAGGAGATGAAGGCCAAGGCACGGCGGTTGAAACGGGAACAGGGTCTTTCCTGTGTCATCGTGGACTATATTGGCCTAATCCCTGGGGAACGCGGAATGTCTCGATATGAGACGGTGTCCGAGAACACGCGGCAACTGAAAAACATGGCCCGGGAGTTGAATGTTCCAGTAATTGCTCTTGCGCAATTGTCGCGTGGGGTGGAACAACGGCAGGACAAGCGACCGATGCTCTCTGATCTCAGGGAGTCTGGAGAGATCGAACAGACGGCGGATTTGGTGATGTTCCTGTACCGGGACGATTACTATCATGCGGAATCTGAGAAGAAAAACGTTGCGGAAGTCATTGTGGCCAAGCATCGCAACGGGCCGACGGGCAAGGTGGAAATGTTGTTCCTGAAGGAATACGGGCAGTTTTTACCGCTCACATGGAGGGATGAACGGTGAGAAACCGCTGGCACGTCTATGAGTTTATGAAGGCCGTCACCTTGGAAACCGGCAAGCCACCGCGCTGGGAGGACGTATTCGCGGCTTTCCCAGATGTATCCCGTGAGGAGATCGGCGAGGGAGTAGCCGAGTTTGAGGCGGTGATGACATGGGGGATGTAGTCAAGGTTAAGAAGTGGGCATATGATCCGGAAGTCTTGATCGAACGGATGCATATGACCAGGAGGCGCCGGAAAGTATACGTTGCCCTGGAGGATCTGGACCTCATTTTTGATGAGCGGGATTTACCAGAGATTATCCGGATGTGGGAGGACGGTTTAGCTCTGACTGACATTGCACGTTCATTCAAGAGGGATCCCGATGAGATTACATGCCTGATCATGAGTCTTGCGAGAGAGAATCGAATCCGCCCACGAATTGTCGGGGCATATGGGAGGCGGAGAAGATGATCTGTTTCAGTGTACCAGGTCGACCGGTGCCGGCGGTGAGGATGACCCAGCGTAGTAAGTGGGTGAGTAAACAAGCTGGTCGGTACCTGGCATACAAAAATCAGGTAGCCTGGGCAGCTAAGGCGGCACGGATTCAGCGGATTGACGGACCGGTTGAGGTGGAGGCAGCGGCATATCTGTACGGCCGGCGAGAACCGGACGCGGACAACCTGGCAAAGGCTTTTCTAGATGGATTAAACGGTATTGCTTGGACAGATGATCGGCAAGTGAGGAAGCTAACAATTGAAAAGGTGAAAGTGGCCACTAGAGAAGAGGAACGAGCGGAAATCATCATCAAGAAGGCGGCCCAGGTTAGTGGAGGGATGCATGAATGACGAGATGGGAATACAGGATCATTCAAAGAGAGCTGACTGAAGTGGAGTTGAACCGATTGGGAGAAGAGGGGTGGGAGCTTGTTGCAAAAGAGCGGTTCGTACAGAGAAAAATCCATCACAAATGGTATTTCAAACGACCAAAGGAAGAGTCGGAGGAGCGTGTCCGGGTAGAAGTCACCAATTACACACCCGAAAAAGAGGTGGCCGGAAGTGCTTAAAGTCTTGTCCCTTTTGGTTTTCATTGGTGGAGCGTTGATGTGGATCAACAATGATGTTGAATTAGCAGCTACTCTGATGGCTTTCGGGTATTTGTTCGCGATGCTTGCAGATTAAGGAGGCCACTGGATGAAGGACAGATACCCATGTCAAAAACTTATGCAGTTGATGGGACGGCGGCGGTATCTGGAAGAGTTCCTGCTTGAACCGATTCGGATTAGACGGGGGTTGTCCCGACGTGAATTTTTGGACCAAGCAACCGAAGGGCTTTTTAAAGAGATGAGGCGGAAAGTGGCAGAAAGGCATAAGAAATATTTTGGGAAGGAAATTTTGTGATCAAGCGAGGGGGCAGCGAAATGAGTAAGAGCGCGAACGAAGAAGGTAGGAGGCAGGTATGATGAAAAAAACCTACCGAGGATGGTAGGCGAGGGGTTGTCATGGGCCATACAACAGGATATGTGGTGAAAAGATGTTGTTGATAAAAATAAAAAGTTTCCCCCGCCAATCGGGCAGGGGGTCGCCTTTACATCGAGGCCTTAACAATGTACTTTTAGCCCCGTTAATGTGTTGCCCAATTCAATGAAAAAAAATTCATTACCACAGAAAAAACCGATCGTCGAGATCGGCTCATAGAAGCTATAGGGAAGCACCGGGGGTTACTAGCCCTGAGAATAAAGTATTCATCCTATGCTCTAATTAGTACAAAGCTGTATATAAAATGTGAATAATTTGTGGATAAGCTCACCTAAAGGTGAGCAAAAAGAGGTGTGACCGTATGTGACAATATATATGTTGGTTTGGATCATGGGATGACAAAAATGGGCTTAGCCTAAGGTAAGAATAACTGACGAGACCACACATTAGTGTAGCCTCGTCCTCAAGAAGGTGAAACTAGCGGCACTACCCAGGTAGGTGGGTAACCTAGGTGTGCATTATTATCATATATTAAACCCCTTTTGGAGATTCGTGTCGCAAAGGCTGAAATCGATGTGCTAGGTGAAAGCATGAGCCAGAAAGGGCTTTATAGCAAAAAAATGGACCCGCATCTCGTGGGTCCATCAATCGGCAGAACGTGAAACAAGTTATGGAGTGAACATCACGTATTATTTTACAAATAATGTAAATCTAGATCAAGGTACATGATTCAATTTCACCGTTACGTAAAAAATGGCTGGTCATGTAGCCAGTAGCCAATCACAAAAAGGAGTGAGAGAAGTGGGAGCAGTACCAAAGAACGTGCCTGTTATTAAATATAAAAAGCCGTCTTACCGGCGTCAGGTAGAGCATTTGTTACGGGAGTACCCGGTCCTAAAAGCGGCTATTGAAAACGAACGACAATTGGAGCGGGAGGGCCTTGGGAATCTGTTCCCCACCTGCACTCCGATGTATGAGGAGTCGGTGAGCCGTGGGCATAGCGAGTACCAATCCACCACGGAACGATATGCCATCATCCGGGCTACCAAGATGGTCAGACTCCAACAGATTGAGCGGGCATTGTTGGTTTTGAATCTGGATGAGCGGTATTTAATCGAAAAGCGGTACATGGATCAATCTCCTGCAGACGATATGATTGTTTGTGATGAACTTGGGTGGAGTAAGCGAACCTATTACCGGATCAAAAGACGGGCATTGGATAAACTGGCTATAGCGTTGAATTTAATTTAAACGGCCGGGCACTACTTCCCGTACTTAGTTAGGAAAGAAAATCGCATATCCCGCGATTAGAAAAAAACCTAAGTTGGAAAAGGAAAATCACCAATTCAAAAAATCTACTTTTACCCTAGTTAAGAAACCTAATCAGGTGTTGATTCACCGAATAGAATATAGCACAAGATACAGGAGTTCACTTTGTTGTTGTTTCTTTGAAGAGAATACTAGTAAATCTAGTTCAAAAACGACTAGGAGGTGATATCATGGAATTTTGGAATACTGATTGGAAAAAAGATGATGATCGGAAAGATCATGATCGGAAAGATCATGATAGGAAAGATCGGAGAAAAGATTTTTTCAAAAGACACGATGATGACAATGACAACAAAAACA
Source organism: Polycladomyces zharkentensis (assembly GCF_016938855.1). Classification (NCBI taxonomy): domain Bacteria; kingdom Bacillati; phylum Bacillota; class Bacilli; order Caryophanales; family Thermoactinomycetaceae; genus Polycladomyces; species Polycladomyces zharkentensis. The sequence continues at coordinate 182,008 of NZ_JAFHAP010000006.1, forward strand.
AAAACACCAACATTATTGACATTGAAATTGATATTGATGTCAGAAAAAAACATGATCACAGAAAGAAAAAAGACGACTAAGACTAATTAAGGTTTCACCAATCTCCTGTATCTAACGACCGCAATTAGCGGTCTTTTTTTAGTAATAAAGACCGTTTGGCAACTTTTTGGCAACCTTATGGCACCAATTGACCGTTTTTCGGTGTTAACATGGTATTGGGGTTAGTTGCAACACCATCGCAATATGTAGGTGGTTGGAGCGGGGACAAATCAAATTATCAACGGAGGTGAAATCCTCCGTTACTGACGCTCATCACTTCCCCGCTTCATTCTAAAGTTCGGAGTTTCCCGGAAGAGGGTGCAACCGAGTGAACAACACCTATTACACCCTCATTTGATTCTTTACAATTACTCGTTTTGATTGTCCATGTTCTCAAAGTGGTCAGTAGGTTGGATGATTGTTCCACAGTTAGGGCATTGGATTAAGCTGTTAAGATACTGTTTTTTGTCGACTTGAAATACATTACCACATTGACAGGCTATGGTTACGATTTCGTCCAATGGCTTCACCCACCTTACGCCTACTTTAGTTTTTTGTCTCTTTAAAGTCAGAAGTAGAAGATAACTGTTTGATAAAATTGATAATCCCATTTTTTGTTTGTGGATCTAGGTACTTCTCATATAAATTGATATTAACCGGAGGATAATTATGTTGCTCTTCTTTGTTGTTTGAATAACTTATTTGTTGAGCTTTCATAATGTGTGTCCTCCTATATAGTATAGTTAATATAAAAGTGTATAAGCGGTGTATCTAATTAGACGTGAAAATCCTTATCCCTTTTTTGGTTTTTGAACACTTTATAAATCCAGTGTAATCCAAACATATTAATAGATTGTCATTTCTATTAGTGATTAGAAAGATTACTTCCCGGATGAGGGTACAACCGGGTAAACAACACCCTCCCAGGGCAACATGCCCAAAATACTACGCCGATCCAATCTCAAATGACCCGGACTTAGGTTGATGATCTGGATTGTTGGCACAAAACCACGGAGCGACGGTGAGCCATGATTGCGGACCCATAGGGGTCTTTTTTTATTATGGGTTGCATGGAGGGGTAAAGATGCCCAACGATCACAGGTTCGAATCCCGTGCAACCCACCAAAAAGAAATGGCCTAAAAAGTTAATCCCCGACTATGGGCAAGGGGTTTTGCCTTTGCAATGAGGCACAAACAAAAACGAAAAAACCGATCGTCTGATCGGTTAATTGAAGCTTATAGAGAAGCACCAAGAGCTGACAAGCCGGATTTAACTCCATTTAAAAAAGCTAAGGAACCTCTTACATATATTCCATATCGGTTGGATTTTTTTCCAAAAACCCATTATCGATTGAATCGCCTTGGGCATGGGAATGAAATTCAACAATTGTGCCATTAAACCGCTGATATTAATTCCTCTCAAAGTAGGCAAAGAAGTGGTGGACATTTTTTTAAAAATCCCCCTTTCGTTTTCTGAGGATAAGTTATTCCGATGTTCTATTTGTGGAAGGGCAATAGTTTACAGTCATATGTGCATTTTTTGAAAAGGTAAATATCCTAAACATAATTATGTACTTGACTATTTAAAAATAATGACATTAGCGGTTTCCTAAAGAAAAGAAGATGAATAATGTGTTTTGGAGGAAAGGAGGGAGATGGGATGAGCTTTGGTTTCGGTGGTGGTTTTAGTAGTATTGGGCTGCGTCGTCTTTTGATTTTCCTGCTGGTCATCGCTACGATCTTTGTCTTTGCTGGAGTTGGATTTGGTTACTAGGGTGTGTCTTACAAATTAGGAGCACATAATGGCCCTATTTGGCCAACTTTGTGACACCAATTGACCGTTTCATCGCAGTATGTAGGTGTTAGTATGAAAACCGATCATCCGATCGGTTTTTCAAATAGCCCTGAGGCGAAATAGGAAGCACCGGGATAGTTCATCCAAATAGGTTAGACACGTTACCATGACAATGCTGGATTAACCGTTAAGAGGGAGGCCACACATCAGTGTGGCCTCTACCTCAATAAGGTGCTCAATCAAGGTATGGTGGGGATAACCTGGCTTGTGCATTATAATTGTTTTCTAATCGTTTTGCAAAGCTGTACAGAGTAAACATTTGATTCAGATTATAGGGATAATTGGGTAACAGTTTCACAACGTAGCTGTTGATCAGGAACTACTATCCCTCCAATAAGAACTGCTAGAGGAACTATCCCAATGTGCGCTGTCCCAGTAATGGCGATGATGATGCTTTAGCATGTGTTTCAAAATCTTGCTGGCTTTTTTACAATGTCGATGCGCTTTGCGCAATTTGTGGTAATCCATCATTGTGTGATCCGGATAATCAAACATCGGATACATAGGAGACATTGGGTCCGTAGGCATTGGATACATAGGAATTGGCATTGGAGGTATTACGTGTTCCATAAAATCCACTCCTTTTAAGCCGGTTAGCAATGATATCGTATGACCGTCTATCCGCATTGGAACTAGGTTATTTGCCTAAATTTCGTGTCTTAACGAAATTTTGGAGTCACCATTATTAATCAGGGAATAATATGCTGACAAATTGGTCTGGAGGTTATTCACATGGGTTATTTGTTCTACTGATGTTATTTCCCAAGACCTCCTTGGTTATTGGTGGTATATGTTTTAAGGAAATCCTGTAGGACCGGTCGTGGTTGTCGTAACCTCAAGGACTCCAACGGCTTCCATATACCGATAAGGTGATTCTATGCAAATCACCGCCCGGATGAGAGGAAAACCGGGTAAACAACCCTCTCCCAGGGTCACAGGCTCAAAATACTATGCCAATTTCTCTGATAACGACCAAGTGCCATCGAGTTTCTCCTCGAATGACGGTGATTGAGGATGTACTCAAAACCACAAGACGTGAGCCATGATTTCATGATTTGCGGACCCATAGGAGTTTTTTTATTGCCAGTGACCTAAAATTTGTCACCCTAAAGCAGTAAGGGATATGTGTTATTGGACGTTTTCTTTTGACAAATGAATGAAAAAAGCTATTAAATACATTTACACGAACAAGAGTTCGGACTATAATAAAACCATCACCTATGTTCAGGTACAGGAAAATAAATACTTCCCACGAATATTAAAGTGGGAGGTGTTTTTTATGGATTCTATTATCAAATTAAAAAGATTTTCCGAAATAGACCTAAATGATCCATTTTTTGATTCGTTAAAGGAAGATTATCAAGGGTTTGTCAATTGGTTTAATAAAAAAAGTGAAAAAGGAGAAAAAGCTTATGTATTAGAGGATAATGGGATTCAAGCTTTTTTATACTTGAAAATAGAAAAGGAAAAAGATGACCAAATTAAGCCTCCTCTTGAGAGTGGGACTAGAGTAAAAATAGGTACTATGAAAGTTAATCCACATGGAACTAGATTAGGAGAAAGGTTCATTAAAAAAGCTTTTGATTACGCCTTGTCAAACAATATTCCAGAATTATATGTTACCGTATTTCCTAAGCATGTGGCTTTGATCAATCTATATAAAAGATATGGGTTTAAATTACATGGGAAGAAAATTACAAGTGATGGCGAAGAATTTGTTTTTAAAAAATCATTTTTAGAAAAGCAAAATGATGTTTTGTTAGATTATCCAGTTGTCAATCATTTAGGTCGAAAAAAATACCTTTTGGGCATTTACCCAGTATTTCATACTAAACTATTCCCTGATTCAAAACTACATAATGAAAGCTTTGATATGATCGAAGATGTCTCGCATACTAATAGTATTCATAAAATCTATGTATGCAGAATGAAAGACGTATCAAAATTAGACAAAGGTGATGTTCTAGTTATTTACAGAACATCAGATGGTCGAGGCCCTGCATATTATAGATCCGTCGCAACATCAGTTTGTGTGGTTGAAGAAATTAGGGATATTCGCCAGTTCAGTAACTTAAAAGATTACCTGAAATATTGTGAACCCTATAGTGTCTTCGATACAAATGATTTGCGGCGTTTTTACTATAACAAAAAGTATAAATATATAATTAAAATGACATATAATATTGCCTTGCGTAAAAGACTAAATAGGAAAACGTTGATTGAGGAAGTTGGTCTAAATAGGTCTGAGTATTGGGGATTCATAAAATTGAATGATGATCATTTCGAGAAGATACTAAAGTTAGGTGGTATTTATGAAAGTCTTGCTATCAATCAAACCAGAGTTCGTGAAAAAAATCTTTAGTGGTGAGAAGAAATATGAATATAGAAAGGTGATATTTAAAAAAGCAGTAAGCAAAATCGTTGTTTATTCAACTAAACCCGAAGCAAAATTAATCGGAGAATTTAGTATAGAGGATATTCTGTGTGATACCCCTGAAGAAATATGGAAGGAAACCAAAAAGGAATCTGGGATTAGTTATTCATTTTTTAAATCTTACTTCCAAAACCATGATGAAGGATATGCAATTAAAATTGGGGATATTCACTTATATAGCGAACCTATCGACCCGAAACTAATTGACCATAATTTTAGACCTCCTCAGTCGTTTTGTTATGTTGATGATGATTTTGGTGAACAGAAAATTAGAAGTCGGTTGGGTGTGTCGTCTTGTATTAATTAAGCAGTTTGCAATCTTTTATAACAAAAACATCTCACACAGGATCTTTTTCTTTTGACGACATAGAAAACCGGTGGGGTTGAAACCTACCGGTTTTCTTTCATTCTTAATGACGCTTGGAGGTGGGGGAAATGGGAAGAAGGCATTGCCATTCTACAACAGTCCATCATGGAGAAAAACAAGGAAAGCAGTATTAGCAAGGGATCATTACCTATGCCAGATATGCCTGAAACGTGGTGTCTTGGAACCTGCCGTAATCGTTCACCACATCGACCATCTGAAGGAAAGACCGGACAAAGCATTGGATGAGGATAACTTGCAAAGCGTATGCGCTGTATGCCATAACCGATTACATCCGGAAAAGGGGAAACAGCAGGAAGAACTCAAGCAAAGGAAAGCGCGCGTCATCCAGGCGAGGGCGAATCCTGAGATCATATAGCCCCCCTACCCTGAAAGTTGGAAGGAGGGGGCTGGTGACCGGCGCGGCCCCTTCGTTTACAGCGCGGGGCAATTTCATACGCGAGGGGGGGTGCAAGGTGTACAAACCAAAGAAGATAATCAAGCACAAAGAAGCCAAGAAACTGTTCCAGATCATCACGCAGGAACTGGAAAAAGAGGGGAACCTCAATGACCGGACGATGATCATCGTTGATAATATGGTGTTGCTGGAACAGTTGAAACAGGAACACATGGACGATATCAAGGAACGTGGCGTGGTGGAACTGTTCAAAAACGGCTCCCAGGAGATGTTTCGGGAAAACAAATCGGTTGACAAAATCCTGAAGATCGTGGAGCAACAACGGAAATTGCAAGCTGAGCTGAAACTAACACCCGCCTCTGACAAGCGGATCGCGGAGGTGGTGACAGTGGATGAGTTCGAAGCGTTCTGATCTGCTTACCACCCCATACGCCAAGGATGTCATTGCCGGCCGAATTATCGTTTCCAGGAAGGTCCGGCAGGCTTGTGAACGCCATTTAAGAGATTTGCAGCGCCAAGGAACAGATGATTTTCCCTATGTATTCGATGAGGAAAAAGCCTTGCGGCCGATTACGTTCATCCAACGGTTTTGCAAGCCATCCAAAGGTAACTACAAGCGCTTGGAGCTTCAGTCGTGGCAACACTTCGTGATCGGCTCCCTATACGGTTGGGTTCATAAAGACACCAAGCTCCGTCGATTCAAAGAGGGGCTTATTTTTGTTGCTAGGAAAAACGGTAAAAGTACCATGGTTAGCGGTCTGGCCAACTATGGATGTTCCAAGGATGGTGAGAAAGGCGCAGATGTTTACCTTTTGGCCAACAGTATGAAGCAGGCACGGGTCATCTTTGACGAGTGCCAAAAGATGATAAAGTCATCTCCACTTCTGTTCAAACACTTCAGGACGTTACGGGACGCAATCCATTTTGATCAGACGTTCTCGAAGATTGAACCGCAAGCGTCCGACAGTGAGAAGCTGGACGGTTTGAATACTCATCTCGCCATATTTGATGAAATCCACGAGTACAAGGACTACAAGCTGATTAATGTCATTAAAAACAGTACCGGTGCCCGGACACAACCACTCATCCTGTACATCACAACCGCCGGGTATCAGTTGGATGGGCCGCTGATGGACTATTACGAAAAGGCGGCTGACGTGCTAGAAGGCGTGATTCAGGATGAACGGTCCTTTTATTTTATAGCCGAATTGGATGAGGACGACGATATCGACAATCCGCACAATTGGGTAAAACCGAACCCGAACCTGGGTGTAACCATCGACCTTGACACCATGATCGAGGAGTGGAATGCCCGGAAGAGCATCCCGGCGGAGCGAAACGACTTCATCACCAAGCGACTGAACCTATTCGTTCAGTCCGATGAGCAGTCTTTCATCGACTACGAAGTGATCAAGCGGAATGATGGATGGGTGGACCTTGCCAAGTTGTCTGGCCGGAACTGTGTGGGTGGATTTGACCTGTCCCAGACCGAGGATTTTACTGCTGCATGTCTGGAGTTTCCGCTCGATGATGGGCGGGTTTTTGTGTTGTCACATTCTTTTGTGCCACGAAGGAAAGTAGAGTTGGACAATGAGAAACTGCCTTTTCGAGAGTGGGCAAAGGAAGGATTGCTGACGATTTGTCCGGGAGACTATGTGGATTATAAATATGTCCTTGATTGGTTTTTAAAGCAGTCGGAGCGGTTTGCTATCGATCTGATCACCTACGATCCGGCCAATGCTTACCGGTTGGTAGAAGATTTGAAAGTGCACGGGTTTCAAACACAGGTTGTCCGACAAGGGGCGTTGACACTCAGTCCAGCGATGAAGGACATGAAGGAACTTCTGCTTGATGGAAAGGTGGTATACAACCGGAACAAGCTTTTCCGCTGGTACCTCAACAACGTGAAACTGGTGGAAGACCGTAATGGCAACTGGATGCCGACCAAACAAAACCGGTATCGGAAGATCGACGGATTCGCCGCCTGGCTAAATGCTCACACCGAAGTGATGAAGCGCATGGCAGTGCCGCAACCCAGCGGGGAAGTAGAATTTGTTTCGATCAATGACCTGTTAAGGGGGTGATGCAACTGAATCTACGGCAACGGCTCAAAGTCGCCTGGAATGTTATACGGAACAAGTACAGCGAAGCTGGATACGATTTTGTGAAGTGGTTTTCACCGAGCAATATCTTTGCCAGTAGAACGGGGAACATACTTGCAACGAACGAAACCATTTTCGCGGCGATCACCCGGCTTTCAAATGCCATGGCGAGTTTGCCTTTGAAGCTCTATAGGGATTTCACGCCGGTCAACAATCGGATCTCGGACATGATAGCGAACTCGCCGAATCCAAACATGACCAGTTTTGAGTTTATCCGAACCCTGGAAGTGATGCGCGATACCTTCGGGAACGGCTACGCGCTGAAGATGTATGACGGGAACTATCAAGTGGAATCGCTTCTGCTGTTGGACCCGTCCAGAGTTGAACCAGTCATCGAGGATAATACCTATGAACTTTGGTATGAGGTTCAAGGCAAAAACGGTCATTACTACGTTCACAACATGGACATGATTCACGTCAAACACATCGCCGTAACAGGTCAAACGATCGTCTATAACTCAGTCGGATACAAGGGAATCAGCCCGATCGATGTCCTTCGAAACACGGTGGATTATGACTGGAAAGTCCGGACTTTCAGCCTGGATCAGATGGACAGCGCCATCCGGGCGTCGTTCATCCTGAAGATGAACACGACCCTGTCGAAAGAGAAAAAGACTGAGATCCTGAACAACTTCAAGGAGTTTTACCAGGCCAACGGAGGCGTGATCATCCAAGAAGCCGGGACCGAGATCAACCCGATCGAGAGAAGTATCATCGACACGAAAGTGTTTGATGTTGAGAAGATCACCCGTTCCCGGGTGGCCACCGTCTTCAACATGCCAGTCCATATGCTGGGCGAAATAGAGGGTACGAGTTATTCCAGCATGGAACAATTGTACCTTGAGTTTGTACAGGGGACACTTTTACCGATCGTCCGGCAGTACGAACAAGAGTTCAATCGAAAGCTGCTAACGGAACAAGAGCGTTTGCGTGGACTTACTTTCAAGTTCAACGTGAACGCTCTTTTGCGTGGGGACATCAAAACACGCGGGGAGTTCTATTTCAAGGGGATCCGCTCCGGGTGGTTTACTCCTAACGAGGTACGAGCGTATGAAGAGCTTCCGCCACTTGATGGAGGCGAAAAGCTCTATATGAGCAAGGACTTGGCCCCGATCGATGATCCTACACGGACTGGAAAGGAGGTGAACGCGAAGAATGAGCCAAAAACCGACGCCGGTAGTGGATAAAAACCAGAATGAGATCCGTACACTTCTTATCCAGAGCATCGAAACACGTTCTGTAGGCGAATCTGGGACCAAGATCACCGGCTTAGCAGCCGTCTATGATGAGTTCACGCCGCTGGTAGATTGGTGGGGCGACACCTTCTATGAACGCATCCAAAAAGGTGCGATGAAGGACACCCTTGCGGATGGTCATGACATTTTCGCGCTGAAAAATCACGATTGGAGTGCCATTTTGGGGCGAACAGGGGCCAATTTGACGCTTTCTGACACCGAAAATGGCCTGTTTTTCGAGCTTACGCCTAATAATTCGACCCTTGGTCGCGATATTTTGGAGGATGTAAGAAGCGGGCTTATCAGGGGCTGCAGCATCGGATTTCGTATCCTTGATCAGTATTGGGAGGAGCGGGATGGCGATTGGTTCCGCACCATCACAAAACTGGAACTGCGCGAAATTACGCTTACGCCGATCCCGGCATACACGTCTACGAGCGCAGAAGTACGAAGTCTCACACCGGATACGGTCAAAAAAGGTGGGGAAATGCCTGAAATCAGCGCTTCTGAACAAGAAGAAAGGCAAAAAATCCTTTTGGAAGCCAATCGAGTCTATGAATTTTTGAAAAAACAAGGAGGTTATTACTGATGCCGACGATTTATCAAATGAAACAACAGCTTGCCGACCTGGGAGCAGAGTTAAAAGCAATCACGGATGAGATCCGTTCCAAAGCAGGCGACCCGGGAGCAAAACTTGAGGAATTGCGAGACTTGAAGCAGAAACAAGTAGACACCGAAGAGCGGTTTAAACTCTTGAAAGAGGAAATCGAGAAGCAAGAAAAGGAAGAACGGGCAAAATTGGAACTTCAGTTCAAGCAAAATCACCCCGTTCTCGGTACGGACAACAACAAACAGCGCATGATTGCAGCCAAAGCGGACCTGATTCGCTCGGCAATTCTAGGTCGCCAAATGTCTGAAGAAGCACGGAGCCTTTTGGGCGCGATCAAACAAACCACGTCTACAGGCGGAGAGAAATTCCTGCCGACCAACATGGCCAATGAGCTCGTTTCCGAGCCGTTTACGAGAAATCCGTTGCGTGGAGTCATCCGGATGACGAACGTAAAAGGATTGGAAGTGCCGAAAATTGCATTTACCCTTGATGATGATGCTTTTATCGGTGATGAAGACACCGCAAAAGAGATCGATTTGACGGGGGATAAGGTTTCGTTCGGCCGCTTCAAGTTCAAGGTAAAAGCCCGAATCTCAGATACCGTTCTCCATGGCTCGGACTTAAACCTGGTAAATTACGTGGAAAACGCCTTGCGCTCCGGTCTGGCTGCCAAGGAGAAGAAAGTATCCTTCGCTGCCACTCCGGCAACTGGTGAGGAGCATATGAGCTTTTATTCTACGCAAAATGCGGTTAAACATGTGACGGCTGCGGATAAATACAAGGCTATCAAAGCGTCTCTGGCTGATCTGCATGAGGATTTCCGCGAAAATGCGAAGATCGTCATGACTTTCGCTGACTATATGGACATCATTGAAACGTTGGCCAACGGCAACACCACCCTTTACAACGCACAGCCGGAACAAGTTCTCGGTAAGCCGGTTATCTTTTGTGACTCCGCCGTTGACCCGATCATTGGCGAATTTAACTATGCCCATCTGAACTATGATGGCGATATGGTTTATGACTCAGATAAAGACGTAAACAAGGGGGAGTATCTGTTCGTCCTCACAGCATGGTTTGATATGCAGCTCTTGCTGAAATCCGCATTCCGCATTGCGAAAGTGGCACCCCAAGCGTAAGTGATGGGGGCGTGAAACATGGATCTGACACTTGATGAGCTGAAAACCTATCTTCGGATCGATGGGAGCCAGGATGATGGCATCCTCGCTCTCCTCATAGATAGCGCAAAGGAGTATCTGGCAAACGCGGGTGTTCCGGAATCCGACAGCAAACTGTACAAGCTGGCAGTGATGCTTTATGTCGCGCTGCATTATGAAAATCGCGACCCTAGTGCGAAGATGGACAAATTCAACTTCGCGCTAGAGAGCATCATTTTGCAGTTGAAAGATTAAAAAGGGGTGATACTCGTGCGGAAGTATCGCGTAACTGCTGACTTTATCGACAAAAACACAGGCAAATATCACCCAGTCGGTGGGGTTTATGAGACGAATGACGCCGACCGCGTAGAGGAATTGAGAAAAGGAGGTTTTTTGGGGGACGAAGTCGCTGAACCCCATAAAGGAAAGGGAAAAGGAAAAGGCCATGAGAATAAACGATCTGCGGCACAGGGTAACGCTTCAAAAAAAGAACGTGATTAAAGACAGTGAAGGCTTAGTGACTGAAACCTGGATCGATGTAGCCACTGTTTGGGCAGCAGTGGAGCCACTTCGCGGGCGGGAATACTTTGAAGCTGCAGTGGTCAATGCGGAGAACATCGTCAGGATCCGGATGCGGTACAGGGATGGAGTGAAACCGGATATGCGGGTTATTTACTCGGGACGTATCTTTAACATCACCTCCGTTATCGATATCGATGAACGGCATCGGGAAATGCACCTGATGTGCCGGGAGGTGACGGCGGGATGATCAACGTCAAACCGGAAGTGTTACAAGCGCTGGAGAACAATCCGGCGCTTGTTGCTTTACTCGGTGGGAAACGGATTTACCAGATCAAAGCTCCCGATCCTGAAGAGTTCCCGCGCATTACTTTTTTCGAGTTGACGAATTTCGATCAAGATTTTGCTGATGATACTGCGATCAGCAGCGAAATCCACATTCAGATCGATATCTGGAGCAAGGAAAGTACATCCCCAATCGCGCTGGAAGTGGACAAAACCATGAAGAGCATCGGGTTTCAACGTAATTCGTCCCATGACTTTTATGAAGATGACACTCAAGTTTTCCATAAGGCGATGAGATATTCGACCATTAAGGAGGTTGGTTGAAATGGCAGTGCAAGTGGGTTTGCGGGACCTTTATTATGCTGTGTTGACGAAAGACGATTCCACTGGAGTTACGTACCAAACGCCGAAAAAGATAGCGGCGGCGATCAATGCCAAGATTTCGCCCAAAACCAACTCGGAAACGCTTTATGCAGATGACGGCCCCGTGGAAACCGCCTCGTCCCTCGGTGAGATTGAGGTGGAACTGGAGGTAAGCGATCTGCCATTGGACGTCCAAGCAGAGTTGTTGGGGCACACCGTAAGCCAGGGCGTCATTATTAAGAAATCCACGGATATTGCTCCCTATGTGGCGATTGGCTTCAAATCGGTCAAGTCGAACGGGAAATTCCGCTATGTCTGGCTTCTCAAAGGAAAATTTGAAGTGCCTGAATCGGAATACAAGACGATGGAAGATAAACCGGAGTTTCAAACGGCGACAATCAAGGGAACCTTCATTCGCCGGGATTGGGATAATGCATGGCAGAAAATTGCTGATGAAGATCATCCCGACTATGTCCCCAATATCGGTCAGAACTGGTTCAGCGCCGTAGAACCACCCACAGCCTAATACATTTTCGGTAACAAAACAGGGGGTGGCGGGATGACAGATATCGACTGGTCCGGGGTCGAAGAAATGCTTCTTAACATTCAGCGTCTGGGCCAGAAGGTATCCCGCCGGGAAAATCAGGCGCTCAGAGCTGGGGCGAAGGAGCTGCAGGAGACCATGGCCCGGAATGCACCTGGACCCTCCTACAAGAAACGGGTTCACCTGAAGGACAATATCCAGATGAGCAACGTAAAAAGGAAAGAGTATGGTAAAGCGATTGAGGTGGGGCCGGGGAAAACATCTTTCTATGCTCGATTTTTGGAGTTTGGAACATCGAAGATGTCTCCGCATCCGTTTGTCGGTCCAAGTATCGTGGAATCCCGCGAACGGGTACTGAAAGCGATGGCCGATGAATTGCGGAGGGGAATGGGTTTAGGTTGAGGGCCGGATGACCGGCCCTTCCACTTTTATTTATGGAGGGTTGTATGATGCTGAAAATCCAGCTTCGATTGCATGGCGAAACCAAAACTTACTGTCAGGACTTTATTTCCGGTTATCTGTTCCGTCGGGCACTTGATTTGGACGATAAGCGAAACAAGTTCCTGAAAAAGCTACTGGATCAGGAAAATGAACAGGATATGACCCAGGAGCAGGAGGAGCTGTTAAACGAGTTATACCATTTCGTTTCAGAGGTTTTTGGGGGGCAGTTCACACCTGAAGAATATGAGCGTGGAACCGATGCTCGGGAGATCATCGACCAGTCCTGGGCGATTGTTCATGGCATCATTAATCAGGTAATGGAGCCACTAAAAGAGCTGGATGATGATGGAGATATCAAAAAAAAGAAACATCTGAAGCCGAACCGGCGGAAGTAGTGAATGAATTGTATCTGAATCTCATGCAACAAGGCTGGAAGCTCCATGAGATTGACCAAATGGATATGGTCTTTTATATACGGCTGTATGCCCATGTCGCGAAGAAGCAACAAAAAGAGGAAAAGGTCTACATTGACCAGATCCTCTTTTAGGGAAGGGGGTGGAGCAGCATGGCAGAATCGCTCGGCGAGATCAGGGGTCAGGTCAAACTGGAAACCAAGGGATTTGAGCAAGGGATTTCACAAATCAACCGTCAATTGAGGCTGGTCAAAAGTGAAATGGACACCAGCTCAGCAAAAATGCGGGCATTTGGGCAATCGCAGGACCAATTGAGGCTCCATGCTAATTTGCTGGCCAAACAGATCGATCTTCAAAAACAAAAAGTCTCTCTGCTTTCTCAAATTCATGAGGCATATAACCAAAAACTCGGTGCTAATGCCACTGAAACGGAGAAAATGGCGGTTCGATTGAATCGAGCTCAGGCTGAATTGGCCAATATGGAAGGGGCACTCAGGCGTGTAAATACCCAAATGGACCAGCAACGCTCGTTGTTTGGCCGCTTTGGTCAAAATATGTTCCACATCCGGGAACAGGCGATTGAGACGGGGATTGCCCTCGGTGCAATGTCGGGCGGATTGGCGGTTGCATTGGGGAGCGCGGTCAAGAAAGCGGCGGACTTCGAGGCCCAACTATCCAGTGTAAAAGCGGTGACAGGGGCTTCCAATACAGAAATGGAGCAGTTTCGCCAACTGGCGATCCAAATGGGGGCCAATACCAAGTTTAGTGCGTTGGAAGCCCTCCAAGCCATCGAGGAACTGGCGAAGGCGGGTGTTTCCATCAGCGACATTTTAAATGGTGGTTTGAAGGGAGCCCTCGATTTGGCGTCGGCTGGCGAGTTGAATCTGGCTGAAGCGGCGGAAATCGCCTCCACTGCACTGAATGCCTTTAAGGCGGATCATCTGTCTGTTGCACAAGCGGCTAACATCCTGGCAGGTGCGGCAAATGCATCGGCAACAGATGTTCAGGAACTGCGCTACGGTCTGGCCGCCTCTGCAGCGGTTGCTTCAGGCGCTGGCCTGTCCTTCCGTGATACGGCCACTGCATTGGCGGTGTTTGCGCAAAACGGCTTAAAAGGTTCTGATGCGGGCACGTCACTCAAAACAATGTTGCTGAACCTCACCCCGTCATCAAAGCAAGCCGCCGAGGAAATGAAAAAGCTCGGCATCATCACCGAGGACGGGAAAAACCAGTTCTTTGACGCCCATGGCAAGGTGAAATCCTTTGCAGAGATTGCTGGGGTTCTCCGGGATAAATTGAGGAACTTATCCGAAGAACAGCGGAACCAAGCACTAAAAACGATGTTCGGGACCGATGCGATCCGGGCGGCCAATATCGCCTTTAAGGAAGGAGCGGAAGGCGTCCGACAAATGGCCCAGGAGATGTCCAAAACCACGGCGGCGGAAGTGGCCCGCCAGCGGATGGACAACCTCAAAGGGACGATGGAGCAACTGCGTGGCGCTTTTGAAACAGCCCAGATCGAAATGGGAACCATGTTTTTGCCGGTTTTACGTAGCCTTGCCAACGGAGTTCAGAGTGTGGTGGATTGGTTCTCTCAATTGAGTCCGACCACTAAGGAAGCCATCGGGATTTTTGCGGGTGTTACTTCTGGTGTCCTGGCACTTGGTGCCGCCATTGCGGGGATTATTGCCATTGCGAACCCCTTCACAGCAGCAATTGTCGGGGCGGGCGTGGCCATCGGCGGGCTGGCGGCATTGTCTCACAAACTATCCGCAGACATGAAACAAGCGGAAACGGATGCCAGACGGTTCGGTGTTGGTGTCTCGCAAGGGACGATCCAGGCGGCCAAGGGCTATGTGGATTTGCGGGATAAAGCGATGGTCAACCTTGCACGGTTGCGAATCGCTTCCGGTACCGAGGCAAAGAAAATCGTTCAGGAAACGGTGACGATATTTGCCCAAATGGGGGATAAAATCGTCGCCGAGCTGAACAGGGACAAAATCAATGTCCAGAAGGCCACGGCCACCATGCTGTCCCAGGTGCCCAACGCACTGAAGCCTGCGGTTCAAAAAGTGGCGGATGATGCCATCAAGAAAATTGACGCCCAGATCAAGAAAATCCAACAGGCCAATCAGATCGTCCGAAAAGGATTGCTGGAGTATGGTGGGAATCTCGCCAAAATGCCGAAGAAGTTTGCAGCCGAATACCAGCAAGCATTTCAGGCCCTGGACAAAGGGTCACAAACCTTTGTCAAGAAAATCGGCGATCTGAACAGCTATATGAAGAAGTTTGAATCAGAGCGGGGGAAAATCTCGGTTGAAGGTGTCAAGCAGTGGATGTCCACGATCGAGAAAACATACCAGCATGCTGTCAATGCGGCAAAACAGACATCCAAAGAGCTGAAGGCTATTTGGGAGGAACAACTGGCCAATGGAAACATTACACGGGAACAGTATAATCAACAAATCGCGATTATCAACCAAATGGAACAGGAAAAGATCGCAGCTGCACAACAAAAACGCGCCCAAGCAATCCAGGAATTGCGAAAGAGTATGTCGGAGGAAGCGCAGCAATACCAACTCGCAACCGGAGAAATGCTGGATAGTTACATGGGATATGTGACAGCCAAGGCCGGATTGATGAAATCCGATGCCCAGCTGAACGCGGAAGGGAAAAAGAACAACGAGGAATTTGTCAACAGTGTGAGCCAATCCGCCGATAAAGCGACGGCGGCAGCGCAAAAAGGGCGCGAGCGGTTAATCAAACTGTATGGCGATATGGGCATTGTGGCCATGGAATCCTTCACGAAAGGGCTGCGTTTCCAAAGCCCTGAGATCATCGCGCAGAAACTAGGCCTCGACTTGAAGTCGAAGATGAAGATCGATCTTGGACCCGATGGAAAAGTCACTGCCGAATCGTTTGTCAAAGGTCTGGCAAATGGCACCTATGGCTTTAACCAGGTGGCCGCATACTTCAATAACCACTTAAAGCAAGGGATGAAGGTGGACCTGTCTCCTGAAGGAAAGCAAAACATCGCGACACTTCGGGCAGGGATGCAGGCGGGAATCGTTGATGTAAACAAAGTGGCCAGCCTGCTCGGTCTGGACATCAAAAGCAAAGTGAAGGTCAATCTCGGGCCTCAGGGACAATATACCGTTCAAACGATGTTGAAAGGGTTACAGGACGGTAAGGTTGATATTCAGACGTTCGCTAAAGGGATCGAGAAGTTGCTCAAAACCAATGCGAAAGCAAACCTCCATCCGGAAGGGAAAGCAGCAGGCGACTCCCATGCCAAGGGTCTGAAAGCCAGCCAACCCAATGTCCAGGCGGCGGCCATTGCCCTTAGATTGGGGGTTCAATCTCTATTAGGAAAGACAACGGATGGAGGCGGTGGTAATAAGGCGGGCAGTCAATTCGCCAGCGGGATTTTAAGTAATAAGGGAAAAGCAGCGGGAAATGCCGCATCTGTAGCAAATACCGCCAAGGGTAACCTGCAGGTTGACGCATATGGACTGGGAGGAAATGTGTCCAGCAGTTTTGCCTCGGGGATCCTGGGCGGAAAATTTGGTGTTATCTCTGCCGCAGCGTCGATTGCCAGAGCGGCATGGAACAGCATTAAAAACACATTGGGGATAGCGTCACCGTCCAAAGAGATGATTAAGTTGGGGAAATTCACAACTGAGGGTTTTGAGCGGGGGATGAAATCCCGTCTGTATCAAGTCCAGCAGCTTAGTAAACTGATCGCTGAGACAGCCATGCCGTCTGTGAAACAATCCCCCATTTCCAATGCAAGTGGGAACACGATTCAAACCGCGAGTTCCAACGTAACGGTTCCTGTCTATGTTTCATTGCGATTTGACCAGCCCGTGTTTTTCAACGATCAATCGAGCATGCAGAAACTCGCCGACGGGCTAACTCCGTTAATTGCAAAAGCGGTTAATAAACAGGATATCCTGCTTAACCGGGCGAAAGGGTGATCCAATTTGGCTAAATTGATGCTGAACAACGTGGAGATCCCTTCTTTCGTCAAAGTGGGGAAAATCAAGAACCCTCCCCATCCACCAATTTCGTTAGTGACAACTAACATACCCGGGCGGGCGGGGAGCTATTATTTTGGCCAGAATCTCGGGGAAAGGACCATCACGGTTCCCCTGACTATTACCGCCGATTCTATTCTTGATATCCCCGCGAAGAAAAGGGCGCTGATGAGTTGGTTGTTTTATGATGATCCGATGCAGCTCATTTTGCCTGATGAGCCGGATAAGTACTACATGGCCAAAGCATCAGGAGAGACGAATATAGATAAGATTCTCCGTGTGGGATTTGGAACAGTCACCTTTGTTTGTCCGGATCCCATCGCCTATGGAGTAACCGAAAAAACGGCCAATTTTGTTCCGGGTGACACCAACCCGCTTCAAGTAGTCAACAACGGAGATTTGGATGCGTACCCACAGCTCCACTTTGAATTTACCGGGAACACTACCGAGTTTGGAATCTTCTCCGCCGACGATTATATTTACTTTGGCCAAGCCGCCAACGTGGACACCCAGACGGCCGTAACCAAGAGGACGAAGGTTCTGGACGATGATTGTTCCAGTGTTGCGGGGTATACGGCTGGTGTTGGGGTAGACGGCGGGACGGTGGCTGGTACTTTGTCGTCAGACGGAACCAAAATCCGCGCCAGCGATTACGGAAGCGGCTCCACCTGGCACGGCCCGGCGGGGGTGAAATCCCTCGGACAGCAGATCCAGGACTTCACTGTTCAGGTGGAGGCAGGGTTTAAGGCCGGTTATGCCTACCAAGTGGGAAGGTTGGAAGTTTACCTGTTGGACATCAACAACGCGGTGATCGGTAAAATGGCGATCCGGGACAGCAGCGTTAGTCTGGACAACCCGTATTTGGAGGCCCGTGCCGGGAACTTGTCGACCGGACGGGTCTTTGTCAATTTTACCGGGTCGGTAGGAAGCTGGAAGCAGTTCAACGGGCCTATTCGATTGACTCGGATCGGGAACCGATGGGAGTTCAGTGCCTCGCGGCGGGACAACAACGGAAAGCTGTATAAGACTTTTTCATACAGCTTCATCGACAAGGACAATCTCTACAACCAAAAACTGGCCGCCATACAGGTCCATTTTGGGGTGTATGGGACACGGCAAGCGATATCCACCAACTATATTGAGCAGATCCAGGTGTGGAATGAGAAGACACCGGCATCTACCGAAGTACCTTATGTATTTGAGGCAGGAGATATCCTGGACATCGACTGTTCTTCGGGGCAAATCATCAAGACCAGTAACGGAAACCAAGAGGAATATTACTATGCAATGGATCCGGGAAGCAATTTCATCCGTTTGATGAAAGGAACCAACGCGCTTTCTGTCTATCCGTCCGACATCATCACCAATTCGTATCTGAAGTATCGGGAGAGGTGGTTATAATGGCCAAGATCCCCAATCTCTATATACTGGACCGGTTTGAAAAAGCCATCGGGGTCTTGAACCCTTCTCTCCCGAATGCATGTCCGTTTTTCGATGATGTCCGAACGGAACGAATCCAATATGCCTATCTTACGTATGAGTTTTCCGTTCCGGGTGATCATCCTGCAGCGCATAATTTGGTCGTTGGCAATCTGATTGTCTATCCATTCAGACCGGGTGCCTACAATCTCTTTCGGATCGTGAACACGGAAGAAGATCATTCCGAAGAGCGATATATTAAGCGGATTACGTGCGAAAATGCCGCCGTCGGAGACCTGATCAGCAACATCATCCTGCCGACCAAGTTGTCCAGCTACACGCTTCCACAGGCCATTTCATATTTGCTCCAAGGCACCAACTGGCAGGCGGGTGAGGTGGAGCTCGCCGGGACCCAGGATATCGTTTTCGATGATGTGGCCACCTCACTGGATGCACTTCACCAGGTAATGGACAAATTCGGAGCGGAAATCGAGTTTGTTGTGCAGTTTAACGGTTTGAAGGTGACCAACCGGCTTGTTCATGCCAGACTCCAACGTGGTCGGCAATTGGACAAGCCGTTTGTTTATGGGTTGAATCTCAAGGGAGCCAAGCGGAAGGAAGATTATACCCAACTGGTCACGGCACTCTATGGGATCGGGTCCAAAGATTCCGCCGGTAACCTGCTCACCTTTGACACCTACAACCCGACACTTTCTTATCCGTATGAGAAACCGGCAGGGGCCAAATGGGTCGGTGATCAGGATGCACTTCAGCGGTGGTCGAAGAACGGAAAGCACATCTTCGGCATCTACAAGGACGACAAAGCGACCAACGCGGTAGAGCTGTTCAACAATACGTTAGCGGAATTAATGCGGCGGACCCGGCCACAACTCACTTATGAAGTGGATATCGCGTTGCTCCCCGACGACGATATCCGGTTGTATGACACGATTCTGGTGAAGGATACCACCTTTGAGCCTGAGATGGTGCTGGAGGCTCGGATTGTTGAGGTGAAAGAGTCTCTTACCGATCCGAGTAAGAACCAAGTCACATTGGGGGACTATCAGCCGATCCAAATCACCCCGAATGATACGATCAAAGAGATTCAAAAGCAACTCAGAGATACATTGGATACGGCCAAGAGAGCGGCGGGAACGGGGGCACATGTCATTGCCAACACACCGAAACCGCTGGCCAATGGTGACTACGCGAACTTCAACCATTCCCTGACCATTCAGGTGACAGAGAATGTCCATTTGGGTTATGTCAGCGTTTTTTGCGACACGGCGGGACAGTCAGGAACGGTGGAACTGCGTGATGGTAGCGGAAATGCTATTGAGAAGCGTCAGTTCACAAACCTTGTTGCCGGCGAAAACCGTTTGAAGCTCGATTTCCTGTTACGTCAGGAAGTGGGTACCTATCAGTTGTATGGTGATTTCTCTGGCAACACTTACCGGACTACGAGCGGAGTTTCATTCCCGTATGATTCCGGTTCCTTTAAGGTCGTGGGTTCGAGCTCAACGTCGGGTTACTGGTATCACTTCTATGACATTTCGGTTGGTGGTCCCGGCGTCAAAGGAGCTTATGGCCAGGAACTGCGTCTTGGGGATATCGGTAGCCGATACGGAAAGGTTGTAGCCTATGATTCCAACGGCGAAACGATTGCCATCATCGACGATACCCAGGTGACGTTTGGCACGGTTGTGGCTGAAAGCGTCCAGGCTCCGAACGTCGTGACCACTGGGATTCCGGCAGGAACTACTATTACTTATTATGTGAACGCAAATACGGGAAGCGACGACAATGATGGGAGTAGCAGCGCACCGTTGGCTTCCGTGTATGCCGTCATTAATCGACTACCACGTGTATTTGACGGCACAGTGAAAATCTACCTGCAATCCGACATCTACGAGGACATTATTCTGTCAGGGTTCATCGGCAGCGGCAAGATCGTCATCGTGATGAATGGATACACGATGACGGGAAGTTTTATATGCAAATCCGTCAAGATGCGGGTGGAACTATACGGTGGTACGGAATACACTTCGTATCTATATGGGCGGATCAACGCAAAGGCCAGCGAAAACATCGGCGTGATTCAGATATTTGAAAGTGATTATTTCTACGGAAGCTACCTTAAGGTATACGGCAACAGTAACTGTACGGGCGTCGTCACCACTTACGACAACAGTTTCGCCTATTACGCCAATTGTGAGTTCTACAATGCGAACAGTGCTTGTGTTTACTCTGGGTACGGTGCTACGACTATGCTCAAATCCTGCGTCGGAAGTGGCGCGACTTACGGGGTGATGGCGGACTATGCGGGATATATTGGCTGGAGCACCCTGATCCCAGATGGTGCGGGAAATCCAATCCGTGCTGTTAACGGTGGGATGGTGAACCCCTCATCTGTCGGACAGGGTCAGAGCGGTTCGGGAACAGGGGGCTCGACGCCAACAGCACCGTCTGTTTATACATGGGATTCTACAAGCGGTGACTCGTGGCGCACCGTTTACAACTCGTGGCGGGGAGATGGAACAGTCCGCCAGGGCGACTGGCAAGGCTATGGTTTGCACACCGGCATCTGGCTGTTTTCGTCTGGGCTGTCTAGTACCGTTACAGGCAAGACAATTAAACGGATTCGTGTATATCTGAAGCGGCTAAGAGGCGGGAACGACAAAGTAACCGTCACGCTTCGGATGCACAGCTACATGTCTAAGCCAGCGGGACAACCGTCTGTACTATCGCCGACATACAACGTCACGTTTTCCGTCGGCGAAGCGAAATGGATCGACTTGCCTTCAAGCTGGTTTTCCTACTTCTCGAACGGTACCGCGAAGGGGATCGGTCTGTACACGTCCAATGACAGCGATGCTTACTACGCCGTGTTTGACGACAGCGCAAAGATAGAGATCACCTATGTCTGATGGAGGAGGTTGCCATGAAGTACGTCAGTTGTACGAGGGACGGTACCGTCGTAGAGGTGTTCGAAAACATCACCGAACCCGAATATGACGAAGAAAAGAATATAGTCCGATTTAAGGACAGTGCAGGAAATGGCGTCATGTTTTCCGGTATGGCGCTTTTTTTGTTTCTGCCTGACTCCGTTGCAATTGCCGAAGGGGACACGGTCACCCCCGAGCTACAGGCGCAGGACATTCGTCATGAGGTTGTGAAACAAGCGCTGCCATACAGACAGCAGATCGACCAAGATGAGACATTGGTTTATCTGTTTGAGACACTTCTCGCAAAGGGGGTGATCTGATGCACCCGTTGGCTCCGTCTTATGCCCGACTCATACTGGCGGGATTGAAGACGATCGATGATGTGCCTAATGTCGGTACACTTCGCCAGGATGTTCAAACATGTATTAATGAACAACAAACACAATCAGGGAGTGGGTGATACAACATGGAGACGACGTTTAAATTGTTTGTTGCCATGGGCGGCGCTGCCGCCTCTTTTTTATGGGGAGGGTGGTCATCGGCATTGCAAACACTACTTTTATTTGTCGCCCTCGATTACCTGACTGGATTCGCTGCAGCTTTTAAAGAGGGGATATTGGCGAGCCGGATCGGGTTTCAGGGAATCGCCATGAAGGTGGGAATTTTTGCGATCGTAGCCGTGGCCCATCAGGTGGATGTCATGTTGGGTGATGGCCATATTTTCCGGGATGGGACAGTTACGTTCTACGTTGCTAATGAAGCCCTCTCCATCATCGAAAATGCTGGGAGGTTGGGTCTGCCCATCCCGCCGAGGATTCAGCAGGCAGTGGAGATATTACGTGGAAAGGAGAGCGTTCGTAAATGAGCAAAGTTTTGATTTGCCTTGATCCTGGTCATGGAGGCCCTGATAGCGGGGCGGTGTCGAAATCTGGTTTGCGTGAAGCGGATGTGGCCTTGACTTTGGCCGAGAAAGTGAGCGCGGCTCTCGGGAAATATGACGGGGTTGCGGTCACGTTTACCCGCGACCGCAACAACAGCAAAAATTATCCTGCACCGCCTGAAGGCTTGCGGAAGCGGATCGCCTACGCGAACGCAAGCGGAGCGGATGCTTTTGTGTCTTTGCATTGCAACTCTGGAGGCGGCAAAGGTTTCGAGTCCTTTGTGGCTGGCAACTGTTCTGCCTTCTCCAAAAAAATGCAGGCTGTGTTGAATGAACACATCCTTGCGTACCTGAAAGGCTACGGCATTGGTGCACACGGAACCGCGGCCAAGGTTGACAGCCAATCGGCCCGTGGTCGGATCGGTGTGTTGCGTGACACCAAAATGCCTGCGGTGTTGCTGGAATGCTTGTTCATCGACAACCCGAATGAAGAAAAATTGTTGCGTGACGGGAATTTCCTTGATGGGTTGGCCCAATCGATCGCGGCAGGCGTGGCCTCCGCGTTTGGCCTGAAAAAGAAAGCGACACCCCAACCAGTTCAACCGCAAACGAAACCGATGCATCGTGTCATTGTAGACGGCAAACCGGTTATTGATTCCGCCTATAAAGATAAATTGTTGGCGGCGTTGGCGAAGGCGTTGGACAAGTACCAAGATAAAGTGGAGATTACCAGGAGGTAACAGAAAGGGGATTGGTGGAAGAGGTCCAATGATTTAGAATAGGATTTGACCAAGACAGACTGAGTCTAATAAAAACTTGGGCGGTGTTTTACTGCCCAGGTTTTTACATCTCATCTAAGAAAGGGGAGAAAAATGATGTTAAACCATAGTATTTTATTAAAGCAGCACATAAAGTTTGTTTTGTATTCTCAGATATCGGGCCTCGTGCAATTGAGACGTATTTCAAGTTTCAAGATTCCTACACGGAGCATAACTCGTCTAATAACGCTTAGCGTTAAACCTGACAAGAGGAAATTCGTCGTCATCTCGTTTCCATTTTGAGTGTAAATTTACGACGCATGATCCCACTTATTCCGCCTCCTCTTCATCCTCTAACAGCCATCCGGGAACTGGAGCAAACAGTGCCCAGAGAATCAGCAGACCCATCACCACAGGAAGCACCAACATTTCCATCATTCCATGCCCCCCTCACTCAAAATTGGTTCAACCGCCCAGGTAAGAAACGCCCCATTTTCACGCCCTTTTTTAGTCCTAACAACGATTTCCCCGCCGCCCGAGAAACTCAAAGGGTTTGACCTCCCGGTTCAGTTGGTCTTCCTCGGGAGGTATACACATTAATGGAATTGTATCCACAACTTCGTAGAGGCGGCCTAGTGTATAATACATTCCAATGCCGTATGAACCGCGGTAATACAAACGGACGATCTAACGAAAATGAGATCTTAACATCCACTTGGTTAGTGGATGTTTCTTTTACGATTTGGTTGTGCACAAAAAAATAATTCGTGGTAAAAAAGACATTTCCGAAACCGTTTCAAAACCTGGCAACCATAGTGATGATGTTGAAACAGATGGAGATAGTCTTCTTCGTTACGTATATACTCTCCACGATCAAACCAGGTCATAAAACGGTTGGAGAGTGGTTTATCGGAAAATAAGCAGGGCTCAATCACGATAATAGTTCCAGTTGGTTTTAAAATTCGTGTAAACTCCTCCATATAGAGATGGATCTCTTCTGAAGCAATATGATGTAAAACAGCGACGATCAAGATATAATCCATGCTTTTATCTTCAATAGGGAAATGATTATTTTGAAAAACATCAAAAGTGTACTCAGGATAAAGCTGTTTTGCAAAAGCAATACGTCGATGGTCAGGATCTAGGCCTATGTAACATTCAGAAGAAAAGATCGGGCAATTAGCTCCTGTACCTGAACCAAAATCAAGAATATGCCTTCCTTGAACAGGAAAGTGGTCTAAAATTAAATTATGAATATATTTTTTAGTAGACCATTTGGGACGAACCAGCCGATGGTATAGATATGGAGATAATTTGATGGTAATACCTGTTCACCTGCTTTCCTGTATAGATTTACAGCTAATCTTCCCCGGTTTTCCGAAAATATGTATCAAAAAACTTCTAGTGCCCTTACTGAGGAGGGATTACCATGGCTGACGTTGCAATAATCAGACCTGTAATCTGAGCTAGATCGGAAAAGACTAAACCCTGGTTGCAACAAGAGTTAGAAAAAAAGGGATACGAGGATATGGTGAACAGCAATGATTCGGGAGCATTTGGTGCATTGGTATTCAATCCATACTACTCCGCATTGTTCGCGGGCCTCCTGATAAAAAACAAATAAAGAGCACCTTTACAGAGAAAAGTGCTCTTATGATCGTTATTGCTGCTTATTGTTAGCGGATTGTTGATTTTGTCGACGAACTTCTTGAACGTTAGTTTCACTTGCAAATTCAGTTCCAAAATTTTGGGGAGCGCTCCCAGTTAAACCATAACCCTGAACGGCTTGGCTAGCACCAAGAGATGATTGAAGTTGTTGAACAATTTGCTGAATCTGGTTCAATTGTTGGGCGGCATTTTGCTCGCGTTGATCAAAGTTATTTACGGTGCTCCCTTGTTGAAACTGACGAGCATTTTGAAGTTCATTTTGTTCTAACTGTTGGGCAATTTGTCTGATTTGTTGTAAGGCTTGCTGTGCTTGTTGGGCAGCCGTGTCAATTCGACGATATGGCATTTTACTCACTCCTCATCTTAGTTTTAACCTAACCTTTTGGCCACGATAACTTTGTATTTATCGCCCACGGTTATCGATCGCGACCGCGCAGGCCCAAGAGTCCTAACAGACCGGCTAATCCAATCCATCCCCAGTCACGATCGTTATCCTGGGTACCTGTGGCAGTCCGCTGGATGTTGTTCATCATACCCCGGTTATTGTTGTCATTCACTTGAACAACTTGACTAGCCATTTCCGCCGAAACATGAGGAACCTGAAAAGCGAATGCGGTCAGCATTACGGTGGTCACAAACAATGCAAAGAACTTTTGCATGGTGATACCTTCCTTTCGGTTATGTTTGCTTTTAGATTCCCACCCTTAATGTTTTTTCATACAGATAATTTTGTATGGCTGTTTTAAATGTGATCTGAGGTTTATTTTTTGTTGAATCTTACATAATAAGCATATTGACGTTTTATTTCCCTCCTTAAAGTGGTCAAACAGACCATCTTTAATCCACTCAGTTCACCGACTCGACTGAGTGGTTTTTTTATGTATAAAATCATCTCATTTGAGAACTCTAATTATTCACAGTCGGAGGTCAAATTAACGAAGACATAATCGTAGCAGAAATGTTGTTGGCTCGCCATCGGCGGAAACGCCAAAATAGCTATTTATTTGTGAATCGTTGCCGTACCCCGTATAAGAAAATGGGGCTTTTCGGCGTGTTTATTCCCATAATCCCAATTGCATGTATTCAACCAACTTAATTTGAGCAGTTACCTTAAGACGGTGATCTCTTTGATACCTCTTTACCGCTTCTTCCAAGCCAGCTCCAAACAATCCATCCATTGGCCCGTGATAGTATCCCGCCGCTCGTAGGCGGTTTTGAACCAAGAGGACCAATGATCCTCGGTCCCCACGAACCAGTGTTTTCGGAAGCCCTTCTCCCAGACCCAGAATCGGACCCTCAATGTATACCCGGGTTCCCAGAGGAACTTTTGGAAACAGCGCCTTGATATCCGGATTCAGCAGGCGAATACAACCGTGGCTTGTGTGACGACCGATGGAATGAGGCCGGTTTGTGCCGTGGATTCCGTACTTACCCCATGGAACATTTAGTCCCAACCATCGGGGACCAAAACCTCCCCCCCAATCTCTAGACTTTTCGACCACTTTCCAGTTTCCGATGGGAGTGGGGGATTGTTCTTTTCCGACACCAACAGGAAAGGTATCGAGAATTTGATTCCCATCCATAAGGTAAAGCTTTCTTTTCCATAGGTCGATGTGAATCCAGAGGTCGTCCCCGGGTTGTATTGAACTAAAAACGCTTGAATGAAGAAACAGGCTCAAGACGAGAGTAATGATCGGTTTCAAAGTGCTTCCACCTACTTAAAAGTGTATAAGCAAGATTTATCTTACCCTTTAGATCTTCGGAAATACGCCATGGCCAATCCCCTTGGGTATTTGAATTAAGGGTACTTTGTTTGGGAAAAATATCCAAAAGGGCTGTTAAGCGGAGTCCAGGATAAAAAATCCAAGGACAATAAAATATCCAAAATATAGGTCAAAGAACTGACGCTGACAGGTTAGTCCCTGTTTCATTCAAATTCATGAGGTGTCGAGTATGTGGTGGTTCTGGGTTATCCTCTTGATATGGACACTCTTTCCTGTATGGCAACAATATTGGATCAATTCTCAACGCATACGGGTAATCCGGCAAATGGAGCGTCAACGGGGAACACGAGTGATCACGTTGATTCATCGTCAAGAGACAATTAGATTTCTCGGGATTCCGCTCAGGAATTATATCTCGGTGGAGGACTCTGAACAACTTCTTCGTGCCATTCGTTTAACTCCCGACTCAATGCCAATTGATCTCATCTTACATACACCGGGCGGGCTTGTTTTGGCATCGGAACAAATCGCACGTGCACTAAACCACCATCCGGCCAAAGTCACGGTATTCGTTCCACACTATGCGATGTCTGGTGGAACCATGATAGCACTCGCGGCCGATGAAATCGTTATCGATGAAAATGCGGTCTTGGGGCCTATTGATCCACAGATCGGACAGTACCCGGCTGCGTCACTTATCGAAGTGGTGGCACAGAAACCCATTGAAAAAGTGAAAGATAATACCTTGGTATTGGTTGATATCGCACGAAAAGCGCTCAAACAAGTAGAAACCTTTTTGACGGAGCTCCTTAAGGACAAGATGGATTTGGCTAAAGCGCAGGAATTAGCCCATGTTTTGTCCTCTGGACTCTGGACACATGATTATCCAATCACTATAGAGAAACTCAAAGGGTTCGACCTCCCAATTCAAGTTGGCCTTCCTCGGGAGGTATACACATTAATGGAATTGTATCCACAACCTTCGCAGAGGAGGCCTAGTGTACAATACATCCCAATGCCGTATGAGAGTAGCGGTGATACAAACGGCCGATCCTAATATGGTTTTTTACCAGCATCACTGGCCGTTCTACGACAAAAATTCCGGGAGATAATTTATCTGTTGATACAAACCCGCCCAGGTTGTGAGGCACTGGGCGGGTTTGCTGAGGCTGGAAGAGGCACAGGAGGATGTGTGATATGTCCCCTTGCCTTGGGAAACATTTATTGATATAGAGTAAATGTTTTGATAAATGATAGTAGTTATTCCTCATATTCATCCTTGAACGTGATATATTTTAATTAGAATATTGCCAATAATAAGGGGATTACAAATGAAACTCCTTCGCTCTCTTGTGATTGCTGTGGCGCTGGTAGTGTCGTCTATTACAGTTTTACCTTCTCATAGCACTAATGCTTATAGCAGCTACGACGTTGTACTTTATTTCCCGCTAGATCGATATCCAGAAACCGGTGATCATATTCGCGATGCCATTGCAGGCTGGCCAACCGGATGTTTGTACGATCGAACGGGATGGAGCGGATGAAAGACGGGAGGAATCGCTTGCTCCTTATCCGCCAATCAGTGGATATGATCGTGATGAGTGGCCAATGGCTATGTGCCTTGAAGGCGGTGCAGGAGCAGATGTTCGTTACATCAGCCCGAGTGATAACCGTGGAGCAGGCGCATGGGTGAGCAACCAACTTGAGGATTACCCGGACGGTACTCGGGTGAAATTTATTGTTCAATGATAAAAAAGAGCTACCCTTAGCGGGTAGCTTTTTGTGTGTTCTGGGGAAACAGAATGGGCAAGTTTTATTATTTATCGCCCTCGGTTATCGCGATCGCGACCGCGCAGGCCCAAGAGTCCTAACAGACCGGCTAATCCAATCCATCCCCAGTCAAAATCGTTATCTTGGGTACCTGTGGCAGTCCGCTGGATGTTGTTCATCATACCCCGGTTATTGTTGTCATTCACTTGAACAACTTGACCAGCCATTTCCGCCGAAACATGAGGAACCTGAAAAGCGAATGCGGTCAGCATTACGGTGGTCACAAACAATGCAAAGAACTTTTGCATGGTGATACCTTCCTTTCGGTTATGTTTGCCTTTAGATTCCCACCCTTAATGTTTTTCATACAGTGAATTTGTGCTGTTTTGAGTGTGATTTGAGGTTTATTTTTTGTTCGATCTGACAAAATAAGCATGTGATATATAATTTCCCTCCTTAAAGTGGTCAAAGAAAGACCCGGTAAAGATGTTACCGGGTCTTTTTGTCAGACTGGTTCTGTTTGCTTCACTTGGAGTGGGGGCAAAACGAGCCACCCTTTATCTTTGTTCATCTTTAAGAGTTGGCCAGCATACTGGGCTTTCTTCATGTGAAAAGCACCAAACATGGCTGCGATGTCTTCCCGGGTGCATTGCCCCATGGCTTGACTGCAAGCAACCAATCCTGCGGCGTAGTCCATGGACAGGGCGGCGGCGATTTCAGGATCATTGAACCGGGCTCCAGGAGGGATGTCCTCCAAATTTGCCTTTGGTCGTTCAGGTGGAGCCGGAGGGAGGGACACCCCGTTTTCCTTCAACAGTTGGGTGGTTTGTTCGATTTCCGGTTGGATGACGTTTCGAATGGTATCTTGCAGAAAGGTCCGGAGATCTTGATCACCAGCATGGTTTAAGTAGGTTTGGTATCCCGCAAAAAAACCTTGTGCAGCTTGTGCAAAACTCCATACACTGAAGACTTCACCGTAGTGCATGGGCTCCTTCTGTTGATCACCACTTAAAATCCCCATGATCATCCTCCTTAGTTGAATGTTAAATCCTGATACTCTAATGGGTATAAGAATGGGATCGACGGTTATAGGTTTTGATGGTTCCTGTTTTTTATACTGGCTTTTGTTGGGATAAGAAATTGGTGAGGTTAGTGACCATATTATTTCCATACTCGTTTTTAGATCATTCTCGCTGCAACTTGTAGATGATCCCTTTCAATGGCCCCAAAACATCTTCCGTGTTTTTATATGGTCGCTTCGTTCCGCTTTCTCCCCAAAATAAATTTTGCCACCATCAAAGTCCGAATGCTCTCCATAGACGCCCCTGAAACGAGCATCTGGAATCCCAATGATCCACTTGATGAATTGCCTTATGAATTTCGGCTGTTTGTCGGGTCACCGGCAACCCGACAAATACGCTGGTAACTATGAAACTGAAGAGTACGTGGAAGATCAATACAAGGATATTACCATAGAACAAAGGGTGTTCTTTTAGAAAGAGGAGGATACCAAAAAAAGCTGGATATAAAGTAAAAAAAAGAAACCCGTCCAGGTTGTGAGGCCCTGGGCTCGGTCATAGTCCTTTTTGCGAAGATAAATTTCTTGTGTGGTAAAGTAAATAAACTGGTCCCTTACTGTCAGAGACCTGTTTATCATTCATTTTATCCTCCAATAAAAAAGCACCTATAAGGGTGCTTTAAGATAATCATTTGACTTGGTTCTATTTACAGTGGCTACAAATCAGTGATTATGAGTGTTATCATCCTATGACGTGGCGTCAGCCGATGATGTACTATCCTAATATATGATGAAACACCATTACTATTTGTTTTCCACACTGGACCGCATGCCAATGGTCATGAGTTCTTTCCTTCCAGATATCGCTTGTCCTTCATGAACAGGCGCCAAAATAACACAAAGCCTGGCAATAAAATCGCCAACCCGATTGTGAACACTTTCAACAAGGAGTAAAAGGTGTTGATCTGCGTGAACGCTTGATTGACGGTCAGATACGGATAAACGATATACGGCAGGTGTGACGCGCCATAGGCAAAAGTAGCCAATGCGTACTGGATGGCCACAAACACCACCGCCACCCGCGGCCGCCCAATCTTTTTGTCCTTCGTTTTCCACCACAAGGCCACGTAACCGATGAGAAAAGCGATGATCGACCACACATACCAAGTATTGTACCGCAACAACCGGTCCAACAGCCAATCTGCTTCCGGTTCCAGTGTATAAAGCGTAAAAACCGCTACCAACAACGTGATCGGACCAAACGTAATCGCATATCGGCGGTACACCTCATACGCGCTATCATCGCCCGACTCCCTGGCATAATCGGCCAAGAAAAGCGAAGACAAAAAGAGCTCCGACGACAAACCGAACAAAATGTACAAATAGACAGACGGGCTGGTCAACCATTTGCCGAATAACAATTCTTCCTGCCCATGGATCATTTGCACAAATCCCCCCTGGGTGACGGGCAACGCACTGATCAAAAGTGCGGGGATAAACAGAGCGGTCAGTCCCGACACCACTTGCAACGCCTTTCTGTACCGCTCGACTGAAAAGGCAAACACCATAAAGGCGCTGCGGATTGAAATTAAGAGCATAATGATGCTGACCGGCACAATCAGCACCGTACCCAACATATAAGCAGCCTTCGGGAAAAATCCGACGGTCATCACTACCAGGAGCACAAGGATGGTATTGGTCACTTCCCAAGTCGGCGACAGAAAACGGTTGGCGATTTTGCCCGCCTGCGTATGCTGGTTCGCATGAACCATCGCCCAAAAGCTGGCGCCAAAATCAATAGATCCGGCCAAGCTGTAAATATAGAGCACAACCCAGACCGTCAGGATGGCAATGGATGGTTCAATGGGCTGCACCATGGGTATCCTCTCCTAACGTTTCGTTTGACTTAAGATCCAAGGCAATCGGGTGGCGTTTGAAATAATGGGTGAGCACCAAGCAAACGAGCGTGCCAAGGAAAAGGTAAACAAGGGCAAACGCGACAAATAGCGCCCCCAAATGTTCCGCTTTCGTCGCCGCCTCCGCCGTAGTTTGGATATGGTAAATCGTCCAAGGTTGGCGTCCGCTACAACTGAAAATCCAGCCGAATTCAATCCCTAAGATGGACAAGGGGCCTGTCGGCAACAGAAGGTACAGCAGCCATTTCGGCCACCACGGTTGACCATTCCGTTTGCGCAACCACCAAACCAACAAGGCCAAGCCCGCCAAACCCAACAATAGAAAGCCAATACCGACCATGACGTTGAACAGGGTATGGGTATAGGCTGGTGGCCACGTCCAGCGCGGAAATTCCTCCAAACCCTTCACCACGGTGTCGAAGCGATTGCCCGCCAAAAAGCTAAGCAGATAAGGAACTTCAATCCCACCGATGATTTCCTTTTTTCGGTAATCTACATAACCACCAATCGCCAGCGGTGCATAACGCTGCGTTTTAAACAAGCCTTCCGCCGCCGCCAATTTCTCCGGGGTGTACTCATGCAACCCTTGCGCCGATTCATGGCCCGACAAGGCGGTGAGGAATGACATCGCCACCGCCACTACCAAAGACAGCATCAACGCTTTGGTGTGGATCAAACGTTCGGCCTGGCTGGTTTTCAGCAAGCGGTAAGCTGCAACGGAAGCAATCACAAAAGCGCCGGTCATCAACGCGCTGACCACAACATGGTATGCAGTCTCATAAAAGCTGGGGTTAAAAAAGGCTTTCCACGGATCCACATCATAAATCGTCCCGTTGGGCTTGACTTTAAAGCCGGCCGGTGTATTCATCCAAGTATTGACGGAGGTGATCAAAACGGCTGACGCGGTCGCTCCCAATGTCACCAAAAACGCTGCAATCACCCGATAAGGCGGACGCAACCGGTCAGCGCCATAAACATAAATCGATAAAGCCAACGCTTCCAAGAAGAAGGCAAAAATTTCGACTTGAAAGGGAACGGCAATCACTTGGCCGACAATGCGCATAAACCCAGGCCACAATAAGGACAGTTGCACTCCGACGATGGTGCCGCTGGGAATAGCTACTCCCAACAGGATGGCCACGCTTTTGGTCCAACGCTTGGCCAAAATACCAAAATCACGGTCTTTCTTCCAATAATGGATCAATTCGCTCAAAAAAACCATAGCAGACAAACCGATCGCCAACGTGGCAAAAATGATATGGAAAGCCAGCGACGTACCAAAAAACGCCCGTGCCAGCGTTACTGTGTCCATAGGTAAACACTCCTTCGAGCAATTGAAATTCAACTCTAGTGTCCGCCCAAAAGAGGGTTCTTAAACATAGAAAATCGCAAAGGACATCCCCGACGTCCTTTAGGCTTTCCCTTACCCGAGCGTTACTTACGTATCCGAGGTGGCCGACACTTGGATATAGAAGATGGAGATCGGTACCGGAAAACAGAAACGGTCAGAGCAGGAAAAGGTGGTGAACATCGAATTGCATTTATGAATCACAAAGCGGTGAAGAGTAGTTTGAAGTGCGTGGGGAAGGATCGGTTTTTGTCGGAGACGGGCACACACGGATGACACGCCAGGCATCCACTACTTGGTTCGGCGATACTTGGATAAGTTTGGGCTGGAGGATTGTTCTTCTCATTTTCTCCGGCTCTCTTTTTGCCGTAGGAGCGGAACGCCTAAGGATAACTCCTAAAACCGTTTGTCCGGTGTTGGCCTTGTTTCAATATGCTTGCCCAACATGTCGTCATCCATTTTTGGGCACCCTTTAAAAGGGTGAGGCAAATGATCGTGCGCTTTGGGTTTGTGGCGATGAGCATGCGGGTAAAAAACGCGTCGCCCTCCAAAAACATGACGGAAAAAACATTAAAACAAATCGGTAATCGCGGGTTGGCTGCCAAAAAAGTGATTCGCCTGGCCAAAGAAAACCTAAATAACACGAAGAGAATTTTGTATCATGCGCTTGCCCACGACATTCGACTTTATCGTTTTTCTTCCCGCTTAATCCCCCTGGCCGCCCATCCGGCTTTTCAAAAGGTAGACTTCGTGCGTGTGCTTGTGCCCCAGTTGCGGGAAATCGGCCAAATCGTTCGGGAAAACGGCATGCGGGTAGGCTTTCACCCCGAGCATTTCACGGTCCTCAATTCACCGCGCCCGGAAGTGATCCGTTCCTCCGTGAGAGACCTGATCCGCCAGATCCGTATGTTGCGCGCGATGGGGCTGGATGAGGCGTACAAATGTAATATTCATGTTGGCGGCGCGTACGGGGACAAAGACGTTTCAGCCGAACGGTTCATTACCACATTTCGGAAGTTGGACTCGCGCATCCAAGCCCATATTTGTCTGGAAAACGATGATACCACGTTCACGGCCCGTGAGACGTTGGAGATCGCACAGACGGTGGGGGTGCCGTGCGTTTTGGATTTGCATCATCATTGGTTAAATCACGGCAAGGAAACCTTGGAAGAATTATGGCCACAAATTGCCCAAACATGGGCAAAAGAAAGGTTTCCTCCCAAGATTCATGTTTCCAGCCCCCGCAGCGAATCGGACCCCAAAAGCCATGCAGATTATGTCCATCCGGGCGATTTGGTGCCTTTTTTGCGTTTGGCCGCTGGGTACGGAGAACGCTTGGATATCATGATTGAGGCTAAACGAAAAGATGAAGCTTTGTTTCGACTGATGGAGGAATTGGCAAAGATGCCGCGCATCAATCGGATCGACCAGGCGACGATCGAGGTGGAGAAATGAAAAAATTGGTGAGTCAAGCGATTAGCGGTTTCCCCATTTCCCGAATGACCAGACTGCCGGAGCAAGTGGCCAGTGTACTCCTTGAATAACCGACATAATGTTCACTAAGGTTCAGATATGCTCGGGAAGCAATGTCCACTAAGGTGACATCAAGATTGAAAACGGCCCTCTGTTCCGTCAAAATAGGTAATAGCAACCATTTTGCAAACGGAGGACGCTATGAGCGCGAAATACGCCGTCTATGTCCGGGTATCCACGGATAAGGACGAACAGGTCTCCTCTGTGGAGAACCAGATCGACATCTGCCGGAACTGGTTGGAACGAAACGGGTACGAGTGGAATGAGCAGAACGTATACAAAGATGAAGGAATCAGCGGCACTGTGTTCCTGGATCGTCCGGCCATTCAGCTTCTTTTGGAAAAGGCGAAGCGTCGGGAGATCGATATGGTAGTGTTCAAGTCCATCAGTCGTTTAGCTCGGGACTTGAAAGATTCTCTTGAGATCCGGGAAGTGTTGATTTCCCACAACGTTCGGATCATCTCAGTGGAGGAAGGCTACGACAGTCATAAGGCCGGCAAGAACGATATGGCCTTTGAGCTTTGGTCGCTGTTCTCGGCCCAGTACAGTCGGACGTTGTCTGCGGGGACGGCTGCTGCTTTGGCGGCCAAGGTCCGTCGTGGGGAGCACATTGGGCGAATCCCCTACGGATATCGAAGGGAGGATGGCTTTCTTGTGATCGATGAGGAGGAGGCCAAAGTGGTCCGACAGATTTACGACTGGTACAATTCCGGTTGGGGATACAAGCGGATCACCAATGAACTGAATGCCCGAGGGATCAAGCCCAAAGTAAAGAGTAAATGGCAAGTCACATCCGTTCAACGCCTGATCCAAAATCCCATCTATTGCGGAGATTTCATTTTGAACCAGTACACAACAGTCAAGGTTGGCGGCCGACGGAAGCAGATCCGGAACCCCCGGGAGAAGTGGATTTATTTCAAGAACCACCATCCGGCAATTATCTCACGGGAGGAATGGCGTAAGGCCAACAAGAGCCAGGAAGAAGCCCTCCGCAGAAAGATCACCCCGTGGAATGAGTTCCGTGGATTAGCAAAGTGCAGTGAATGCGGATCAAATATGGTCATTAACTCCACGAGTCGCAAGCGCAGGGATGGAAATCGGTATTGGAACTATATGAAATGTAGCAGATACCGGCGTGGCGGCGGCTGTGTGAATCATGACCCCATTCTTTATGAAGACTTTCGGGCGCTCATCCTGAAGCAGCTTATGGAGAAAGGCCGGTCCGTTTCCCTGAATTTCACGAGCGACTTTGAGATCCGGAAGGAAGCTGAGTTACAGCAGTTGATGAAGACCCGGGAACAGGCAGAGAACCGAAAAAAGAACCTGGTGGATCTCTATCTTGATCAATTGATCAGCAAACAGGAGTTCGAGGAAAGGCGCCGCGAGATCGAGGAACAGATCCAAAGCCTGGAG
Organism: Polycladomyces zharkentensis; assembly: GCF_016938855.1. Taxonomy (NCBI): domain Bacteria; kingdom Bacillati; phylum Bacillota; class Bacilli; order Caryophanales; family Thermoactinomycetaceae; genus Polycladomyces; species Polycladomyces zharkentensis. Next base: position 217,276 of record NZ_JAFHAP010000006.1, read on the forward strand.
GATCAAATTTTCTTATTGCGGAAAAGGGAGTATACGGAGAATAACATCCAGACCATCCAAGAGGCTTTTCAGTTACTTGAGGATCAAGATCAGGATCTGTATAAGGCTTTCCAAGTACTGATCGAAGAGATTCAGGTTCACCCCGATGGAACGATTGACATCGCCTATACGTTTGAAAAGCCCGTGTCATAATGTCTTTGCAATAGGTACATATTAGGAACGTGATGCAGAAACTCAACGTAAAAGGACGGTCGCAGGCGGTTGTTGAACTTGTGCGATTAGGAGAGTTGAAAATCTGACCCTCGTCACGCAAAACCCTACGTAACGTAGGGTTTTTTGTCTGGGGGAAAGGAACCATCAACGGAAGGAAATCTTCTGTGTTCCTCTTCGGCCGGTCAAGTCAATGGTGGCAATTCCTTGGCTCGAAATGTTGTTTTCCCGGCAAACTTCCGATCCAAAAACGTAGATGAGTTGAAGATAACTTACATATTTACATTAATATAACTACGCCGGTAACATTGTTCGAAGGTTTTTCCATCCGGAACCATGGGTGATCGAAGGAGTTAGACGATTTAGAATAATCGTGGACCAAGATCGGATCTTTAGAATAAATCGGGTTCTTTTCTTTAAAGTTTCTGGAAGGCATTTAAAACTCGATTCACATCAAATCATGGGCTGTCAAAAAGTTATCTCTGTGTAACGTCGCCGCATGCGCCTTAGCAAAAACAGACGTAGACCCGTCCATCAATTAGGAAAAGGACGGGTCTCAATCATTTGATTTGCAGATATCCCGAAAAAAATTTATGGCGCTTGAGACAACGTTTGGTGCCCTCCATCTTTTGCAGCTCTGTCCTGTACTTTGTATTTTTTCAGCGAACAATCGCAACTGGCACAGTCACTAGTCGAGCAACAGCCTACGTTCATACGGCGCACAAATTTGTAGAGCTGCCAGCCGGCAAAGCCGAGCACGGCCGCTATCACCACGTAGATCATGGTAATCTCCCCTTTCCTAAAGGATTAGCTGACTGACATGATAGACGGCAAATGCCACGACCCAGGCTATTGCCAAACTGTAACCAACCGAGATCAGTGTCCATTTTGAGGAGCCGGTCTCGCGCCACATCATCACCACGGTAGACACGCACGGTGTATAGAGTAGAACAAAGAACAGAAACGCCAGTGCCACCGGCTGGGTAAAAGTATGGTGCAAGAGATCGCCGAGCTTGCCGTCGTCTCCGGCACCGTACACAATGCTCATTGTGGACACGACCACCTCTTTCGCCAGAAAGCCAGTCACAAGCGACACCCCTGCCTGCCAAGTAGCAAAGCCGAGCGGCGCAAACAGCGGTGCGATCAAGCCGCCGATTGCGGCGAGCCAGCTATCCTCTATCGGGACAAATCCGTGCCAAGAAAAGTGGCCGAGGAACCAGATCAACACCGACATCCCAAAGATAATGGTGCCAGCCTTACGGACAAAACCTTTGGCTTTGTCCCAAGTATGCAGGAGCAGACTTTTCAACATCGGTGCACGGTAGGGTGGCATCTCCAGTAAAAAGGTACCTTCTTCGGTGTGTACAAATTTTTTCAGCAAAAACGCGGTTAGAATTGCCACCACGATCCCAGTGACGTAGAGTGTGAATACCACGGCAGCCCCGCCGTGTTTGAAGAAAGCGGCTACGAATAGAGAGTAGACCGATAGCCGTGCTGAGCAGGACATGAATGGTGAAATCAGGGCAGTGATCAGGCGGCTTTTCGGATCTTCCAACGTACGAGTTGCCATGATTGCCGGAACATTGCAGCCGAAGCCGAGAATCAACGGGATGAACGCTTTCCCATTCAGTCCGATCATTGACATGAAGCGATCCATCAGCACGGCAGCCCGTGCCATGTAGCCGGAGTCCTCCAGAAAGGAAAGACAAAAGAACAGAATGCCGATCTGCGGCAAGAATACAAGCACTGAGCCGACACCAGCCAGCACGCCGTCCGTCATCAGCTGAGTGAACCAGTTCGGACTGCCCATCGCGGTGAGGCCAGCCTTCAACCAGTCCGTAAGAGGGCCACTGAGCCATTCGTCGAGTTGGTCAGACAGCGAAGTGCCGATCCAGCTGAAGGTGATTTGAAAAATAAGATACATGAATCCGAGAAAAATAGGAATCCCGAGTACAGGATGCAGAAGAAGGTTGTCGATGCGGTCACTCCAGGTGCGACCCGCCAGATTTTCGCTTTGTTGTGTCACTTCGCAGATGATCTTTTCAATAAAGTCGTAACGCGCGTTGCGGATACGGTGCTCGATATCTGCGGGACAAGCGGCGCGTACTGCCTTCATTTGCTGAATCAACCCAGCCGACAACAGGTGACGTAAGATTTCTTCTACTGTGTCGTTTCCTTCCAGCCACATCAAGGCCAGCCAGCGACGGCTCGGGTGAAAATTTAACGGAGACGAGGCCAGCAGAGTGTCCAGATCGCGGACGGCCGCTTCAACCTCGGTGGGATACGGTACGGTCAGTGTGGCGTCCTGCACACCCTCGCGGAGCAAATCGATCAGTTTGTCGTGTCCGTTTGCCTTGCGTGCGACCATTGGAACGACAGCGGCTCCCAGTTTCTGCGCAAGGGCAGCGACGTCGATCTGCAGGCCACGGTCTTTGGCGATATCCATCATGTTCAAACAGACGACGCTCGGCAGCCCCATTTCAAGTAGCTGTACGGACAGGTAGAGATTGCGCTCCAGGTTAGAGGCGTCTACGATGTTGATCAGCGTGTGCGGCGACTCTTTAAGCAGGTAAGTGACTGCCAGCTGTTCTTCCAGAGACTGAGCGGACAGGCTGTAGATGCCAGGCAGATCGACGAGTACATACTCAGGAAGTTTTTTGATCATGCCTTCTTTTTTCTCTACCGTTACGCCCGGCCAATTACCGACATATTGCCGTGTCCCGGTCAAAATATTGAAAAGCGACGTCTTTCCTGCGTTTGGGTTTCCAACCAACGCCAGTATCTTGTTCATGGCCAGAACCTTCTCTCTACAAACTCACGAGACGGACTCGATCTCGATGTTTTTTGCTTCGGTCATCCTGATGCTGACCTGATAACCACGTACCTGCACGACAATCGGCCCCCCAAACGGAGCTTTCCGTACGATCTGTACTTCGGTGCCCGGAAGCATGCCGAGGTCGAGAATGCGCTTCTTGTATGTGGGGTTTACCATAAGGTCAATCACTTTTGCTTTTTTTCCTGGATTGCAATCGGAGAGACGCATTGGCCCACACTTCCTTATCTATTAACTCTTTTCCACCAAAAATGATAACGTTTCTCATTTTCATTGTCTAGAACCTTTTTCTGGGGTGTAGCGAAAGTGATATATCACTAGCTTCTTGACAACCGGTGTCCTTGGATTGTAGTAGCAAATTCTAAACAGGCAAGTGAATTTAGCGCTAGTAATGTTTCAAGAATGAGCCCCTATTGCAATTCCTGAACAGTGGCATGGTGGACAGCGTAGTTATATACTTCATCATAGAAAAACTATTCATGATGGCGGAGACGTATATGACTTAGATAATTTAATTATTGTAACACCTAAAATGTATCAGGAGATGCTAGATAAGTGTTATCATTTTGGACGTTAGTTCTAAGAGGTGATTTTCATAAATGATTTTATTAGGACAAAAGAAGAATTGATAAATGTAATTAAAAAGTTGATAAATGTTGAATACTCGGAGGAAGAAGAGGCTCAGATTCTTGAATTGATCGAAAAAACTGTTCCAGATTTTAAAAAGCTAATGACGTTGATTTATTGGAATGATAAAGAGCTTACACCTGAACAAATTGTTGAGGAAGCTCTTAGTTACCAACCAATTATCACTCCTCCGCCAAATAATGATTTTGAGAGGTCCTAATGCTACCAAAAGAGCTGCACGGACTTCGCTTTGGAGGAGGTGATGTTCCAGAGTAACGGAGCAATTCCTCCTTACTTCCCAGTGCCAAAACATCAAGAAAATGATCTTGCTCCTTTGAATGAGGCCTGAAGGCAAGCCCTTTCTCCGAGATCTCCTTTTATTCCAACAACTATACAAAACCCAGCGGTTTTTTCGCTGGTTTTGTCATTTAGATCGGCTTTTAATAAGCCGGTTTTTGTTTAATCAATTTTTTACAATAATATCATTAGGTAGTAGAGTAGAGATACAACTTCTTCCAAGACGGCTGGTTAGAGGAAAGTGAACAGCTGACAAGGAACTCACTGCTTTAATAAGTGCGATTGTCGCTGTTGGTCGCCGCCTGATTCTTGAATGGCAAAAGAGCGCTTTCGGTTTGAAAAACATTCAGGTTAAGAGGGAAGGGACATGAAAAAGCTGTGGGTCCTTCTGTTTACTGTGGTGTTACTGGCCGGTTGTACCCCTCTCCGCCTGAGAAACCAAATCCACCGGATGATCAGCCCAAGGGTTATGAGTCATCAATTGATGACGTTGTGGACGGGGATACCGTTCATTTGAAAAATCCTGAGTTGGGAACTACCAAAGTCCGAATGCTTTCCATGATTCGCGGACCCATAGGGGTCTTTTTTTATTACATGGGTTGCACGGAGGAGCCTATCCAACGATTACGGGTTCGATTTCCATGCAACCCACTAATTTTAGGAACTAAATCCATCCCCGGATCGTGAAATTTATTCAATTTATAAGGAGTAAGAGTACTCAAATGGGTTGAATCAATGAGACATATCAATATGCTCCCATCACTGATAATTCTTCAGCGCTGTTTTTTACCTCATCAGGTACTTGGATTTCTTCGGGGTGCTTGCCTTTCCAGATGGCTTTAAACTGGTGATCAAAGTTCTCTTCATAATGGAACCCGTCGATTTCAACCAGCAATATAGCCCGTAGTTCATACGAGATTTCCATGGGTACGAATGTGTGTTTGTCGATGGTGATTGTTTGGTTCAAACTCTTAATTTTGTATTATTTAACATCTTCACCAAATTTATCTTTATATAAGCTTATAAACGGTTGAACTTCTTTCAAATAAATGTCATTTGTGGTCTCATCAGTATTTTCGTTCAACATCATTTTGATGATGTAAGATTGGTTTGTTTCGGTCATTTGAATCGCCTTGCTATTTTTCCATGTAGCTAATTGCTCGTTAACATCATCGAATTTGAAAAATGTAAAAGCGGGATGGGGAGGGATAAATATCCGAACAGGGTTGTCCGAAGTAACCATTGATGTTCTCCAACCCTTGTCATTATATAGATAAAAGCGGTTACCGTCATCATACACTTTGATAAGCTTTTCATCTTGATCCTCATTAGATTCCTCAATGTTTTTATAATGAAATGTCCCTTCCGCATAATAAGCCGGGGGATAATAGGTCATGTCGGTGTCTCCTTGAAACCCAATTGTTAAGGGGTTTCCATCAAAATCCGAACTGAGGGAGTGAGAAACTTGATAACGGGCGCCGTTCTGCTTCAGATGCTGTTTTGCGTTGGATAACACTTCTTCCAGTGTTAGTTTTTTTGGTTGCTGTTTAGTAGTAGACACTTGAGATTCGCTATTGAGGACAGGATTACATCCAACGAGTAGCAAAAAAAACAGCGTAAAAGACAAAAATATGTGCCACTTGGTGTTCACTTGTACTCCCCTTTCTATGTTTTGGTGCTATTTATCTACGATACTATTTTTCCAAACTAAAAATAAAAGTAAAGAACTTTTGAGGAGCGACTTATCGGGCAGAATATAACGGTTATATGGTAAACGATCTGTAAACGCACAAAGATGGTTGTCTATGGTTTTTCCGTTGCGTTGTTCGGGCTGTTGGTCTTTTGGATTTATGCCGTGACTTATAGGGATTGAGGTGGTGGCCATGTAATGGGCAAGGGGGAGGAATGAATGAACAAGATTACTATCAAAATGAACGTCAAAGAAACGAATGCTAAGGAACTTTGAAAGAGGATAACGGAACAACAAAAAAGGATGAATGGCTTCTCTAACTTCCGATAAAGCGCTAGATAAAATTCAATTGGTCAAAACCAATATTCATGAGTTGTGCAACCATACAGGCGGACGTTAACTTTGGGGCGGTGGACGATGACAAAGACGAGGGGGGGATACAAAATGGATCAAAATACCCGAATGCTTGTTAAACAAGCTATTGATGAAGAACAAGAAGCGACGATCCAAAAGTTTCGATTTCTCATCCAGCTTGGGCATAATGCTTATGGAGATGTAGATGATGATATGCCAATGTCTACTCAAAATTAGATAAAGACTACTGGGACATTGTTAATGATGAAGAATTAGTTGAAGAGATTGACGAGTTTGCAAAAAAGTACTTTGTTTCATTTTTCCAATGGTGTTTTAACGCAGCAGATGGAAAGAAATCACCGATCCCCATTTACTTGTTTTACCCTAATTCCGGCAATGCCTATGATTTAAAGCAAGAAAAGTGGGTTGAAATGGTGTAAGCAATAAAAGAAACCCGTCCAGGTTGTGAGCCCTGGCGGGTTTCTTTGAGACGTTCGGGCAAACGGAAAAAAACTCCCTTTACCTCTATTTGTCCCAACATATTAATTGCCACATTAGGGATTAAAAAGGTGAAATCATCCTGGATAGGACCAATATGAAACTTGGAAAAAGGGAGATTGGAAATGGTAATGAAGGAATGGATTCATCAATACCTTCAAGGTCAGCCAGCGGAAGCAATCGGAGGCCCTGTCCCCATGTCTGAGATTGAAGATGCCGAACAAGAATTGGGTGTTATCTTGCCTGATGACTATAAAGAATTTATCCACTTTTATGGGTCAGCAGGTTTACCTATTTATCAAATCCTGGGATTAAGGGAAGCACCGTTTGCTTATCTTACTAGGGCGTGTCTGGTGAA